>DASXHG010000293.1:0-10759 GCA_036488625.1 Solirubrobacteraceae bacterium
GACTACATGAAGAACGTGCTCCTGCACTTCAACCTCGGCACCAGCTACTACACGGGTGCCTCGGTGCTCAGCCTGATCACCAACCGGCTGCCGGCCACGCTGTCGCTGACGATCGGCGCGGCCATCGTCTGGCTGCTGGCCGGAATCCCGATCGGGATCATCTCCGCCATCAAGCGCGGCACCCTGCTCGACCGGTCGGCCATGACCGTCGCGCTGATCTTCGTCTCTATGCCCGTGTTCTGGTTCGGGCTCGTGGCGCTGTTTCTGTTCGCCAAGGACATCGGCCGGTTCCCGGTCTTTCTCGGTGCGGCCACCTACACCGGCCTGACCGCCGACCCTGGCCGTTGGTTCGGCTCGCTGATCATGCCCTGGGTCGTGCTCGCGGGCACGTCGGCGGCGATCTACTCCCGGCTGCTGCGCGGGAGCCTGATCGAGGCCATGGGTGAGGACTACATTCGCACCGCCCGGGCCAAGGGTCTCACCGAACGGCGCGTCATCTGGCGCCACGGAGTGCGCTCGGCCATCACTCCGGTGGTGACCATCTTCGGTCTTGACGTCGGCATTCTTCTCGGCGGTGCGGTCATCACCGAGACGGTGTTCGATATCCCGGGGATCGGACGACTGAACTACGATGCCATTGTCCATTCCGACTTCCCGATCGTGCAGGGGACCGTGCTGCTGGCGGCCCTGTTCATCGTGGTCGCCAACATCATCGTCGACATCTCCTACGCCTATCTCGATCCGCGCGTGCGGTACTCGTGATCACGGCCGCCAGGACCACTGAGTCATGAGCGACCCACTGCTCAGCGTCGAGGATCTGCACGTCTACTTCCGAACCGATGACGGCGTCGTCAAGGCCGTCGACGGAATCTCCTACGAGGTCCAGGAAGGCAAGACGCTCGGCATCGTCGGCGAGTCCGGCTCGGGCAAGACGGTGTCCTCGCTGACCGCGCTCGGTCTGACCCGGAGCCGCGGCTCGCAGATCTCGGGCAAGATCATGTTCGGCGGCAAGGATCTCGTCGCCATGAGCACCGACGACCTGCGCAAGATCCGCGGTAACGACGTGGCCATGATCTTCCAGGACCCGCTGTCCTCGCTGCACCCGTTCTACAAGGTCGGCTGGCAGCTGGTCGAGGCGATGCAGGCCCATCGCTCGATCTCGCGCAAGGCGTCGCGGACGCGAGCGGCGGAGTTGCTGGCGCTGGTCGGGATCCCCGATCCCAAGCGACGACTGGATTCCTACCCGCACGAGTTCTCCGGCGGGATGCGCCAGCGGGCGATGATCGCCATGGCCCTCGCCAACGACCCCAAGCTGCTGATTGCCGACGAGCCGACCACGGCCCTGGACGTGACTGTCCAGGCCCAGATCCTCACCCTGCTCAACGATCTCCAGAGCCGCCTGGGCACGTCGATCATCATCATCACCCACGATCTCGGCGTGGTGGCCGAGATCGCCGACGACATCGCCGTCATGTACGCGGGCCGGATCGTCGAGCGGGGCACCGCGCGCGAGATCTTCAAGCAGCCTGAGCATCCGTACACGTGGGGCCTGTTGAAGTCAATCCCGCGGCTGGACAGTCCCCGCGGTGAGGAGCTGGTGCCGATCTCCGGGCGCCCGCCCAGTCTCATCAATCCCCCGTCGGGCTGCCACTTTCACCCCCGCTGTCCGTACGTCCAGGACTCCCACAAGCAGATCGATCCGCGGCTCGAGCCGGTCGCCTCGGGTCAGGCGCACGCGGCGGCCTGCCTGCTCGAGGCCCCGGTGCGTGAGCGGATCTGGAGCGGTCTGCGCGAGGGACGCGACATCGAGGCGCTGCAGCGAATTGCCGCTTCGAGCAACGGCCGGGCCGCGTCGGGCGCTGGTCAGGAGCCCGCCTCGGCGGCTGCTTCCTCACCGCCGCCGTCGGTCGACCTGCCGGAGGAGCAGACATGAGCGAGAACCTGATCGAGGTCCGCGATCTCGTCAAGCACTTCCCGATCCGGCGCGGGATCCTCTTCCAGCGCCAGATCGGAGCCGTCAAGGCCGTCGACGGGATCTCGTTCGACGTGGTCAAGGGGGAGACGCTCGGCATCGTCGGCGAGACGGGCTGCGGCAAGAGCACCACGGCCCGCCTGCTGTGCCGGCTGATGGACCCAACCTCGGGCACGGTCGAGTTCGACGGCCGCGACGTGTTCGCGCAGAAGGGTGACGACCTGAAGGCGCTGCACCGCGACATGCAGATGGTGTTTCAGGACCCCTATTCGTCGCTGAACCCCCGCAAGAGCGTCGGCTCGATCATTGCTGACCCGTTCGTGATCCACGGGCTGTACACCGGCAAGGGCGAGCGCAAGCGCCGGGTGCAGGCGCTGATGGACCGGGTCGGCCTCAATCCCGAGCACTACAACCGCTACCCGCACGAGTTCTCCGGCGGCCAGCGCCAGCGCATCGGCGTCGCCCGGGCCGTGGCGCTCGAGCCGAAGCTGCTGATCGCCGACGAGCCCGTCTCCGCCCTCGACGTATCGATTCAGGCCCAGGTGCTGAACCTCCTGCGCGAGCTGCAGCGTGACCTAGGGTTGACGCTGGTCTTCATCGCCCACGACCTGTCGGTCGTTCGTCACATGTGCGACCGGGTGGCGGTCATGTACCTGGGCAAGGTGGTGGAGATGTCCCCCTCTGACGAGCTCTACCACGAGCCCCGCCATCCCTACACCGGCGCGTTGCTCTCAGCCGTGCCGGTCGCCGACCCCGACGGCTCGACGAGCGAGCGCCAGCTGCTCACCGGCGACGTCCCCAGCCCGGCCAACCCGCCCAGTGCCTGCCGATTTCACACCCGCTGTCCGAAGGCTCAGGAGCTCTGTTCCACTGACGAGCCCCTGCTGGAGCGCAAGGGTGCCACCGGCGTTGCCGCCTGTCATTTCCCGCTCACCGATGAGGAGATCCGGGTGCGGCTCCCCGCCGCCCTGACCCGCAACGGGGGTCAGCCCTCGGCGGTCTCCTCGGCGTCGGCCGACGCTTCGGTCTCGTCCGAGTCCTCCGCCTCGTCCTCGTCCTCGTCGTCGTCGTCGTCGACGTAGAGGGACTCGGCGGCGAGCTCGTCGCCCTGGCGGTCCCAGAGCTTGACCTCGAGGTAATCGGAGCGGTAGTTGTCGGGGGCGAGCAGCGTGAAGCGCTCCTGCACCAGTTCACATTGATCGACGGCCAGGTTGGCCAGCTCGCCGGTGACGAGCGCCCCGCCGGGCATCAGTGGCGTGCCCCAGACGAGGGTCATGTCAGCCGTCTTGCCCTGTTCCCCGCGCCAGGTGGCGACGACATCGTCGTTGAGGTCGAGCTTCCAGTCGGGGTTCTCCTCGGCCAGCTCGGTGGTGAAGTCGACCCGGGCCTCGAACTCCCCCGGAGAGCCTGAGCCCTCGGTGAAGGAGACGAAGCCGAACAGCTCCAAGCCGGTCGACGTGCGGGCGACGGCGGGCACGTACGTGCGCCCGGCGTAGGTCCGGTCCGGGAACCAGGCGATCTCACCGGGTTCGCCCAGATCCTCGCCGTCAGAATCGATCTCTGAGGTGGCGGCCAGGAAGTAGCTGCGCAGGGTCTCGGCCCAGCGTCCGTACGGCAGCGCCTCCTGGGGAGGTTCGGCGGCGAAGCTGATCACGAAACGGTCGGTCGGCGGCATCGTCCGCGGAGGGTACGGGCTTTGGCGCGGGCAGGAGCTGCGGCTAGAACGCCCCGCGCCGGCTGAGCACGGCGGGGATCGTCTTGAGCAGGATCGACATGTCCAGGATCACCGACCACCGGTCGAGATACAGGAAGTCCAGCCGGACGAGCTCGTCGAAGTCGAGCTCGGAGCGCCCGGAGACCTGCCACAGGCCGGTGATGCCCGGCAGCACGAGGTAGCGCTTCTTGTGCCACTCCTCGAGGCGCTCGAAGTCGCGCATCGGCAACGGGCGGGGGCCCACGAGGGACATCTCGCCCCTGATCACGTTGACCAGCTGGGGCAGCTCGTCGAGGGAGAAGCGCCGCAGGGTGCGGCCGATGGGAGTCAGGCGGGGGTCCTCACGGATCTTGAACAGGGCGCCACTTGACTCGTTGAGGTCCTCGAGGTCGGACTGGCTCTGCTCGGCGTCGGCCAGCATCGTGCGGAACTTGAAGCAGTGGAAGGGCCGGCCGCCCATACCCGGGCGGATCGAGCGGTAGATGGCCGGGCCGTGGGAGCTGAGCCGGACGGCGGCGGCGATCGCGAGCAGGATCGGCGAGAGCACCAGCAGCAGCAGCCCGAAGACGATCAGATCGAAGCTCCGCTTGGCCGCGAAGGGGACGCCCTCGAATACCGGAGGGCGCAGGGCGAACAGGGGAATTGTCTCCCCGGGCACGAACTCGGCGCGGTCGAACAGGATCTCCATCGTCGACGGGGCCACGCTCACGCTGATACCGCGCAGGTGACATCGCTCGACGAGGTCGAGTGCCTGGTCCTCGGGGAAGTTGGGGTCGGCGATCACCACCTCCTCGATCCGTTCGGTGGTGAGGATCTCGGACAGGTCCTCGAGCTGGCCGAGCGAGCGCAGCCCGTTGTCGGCCTTCGGGGTCAGGGAGACGAACCCGACGAGCTCGATCGGCCGCTCGGAATTCTCGGCCAGCGCATGGGCGACGGTATCCAGATGGCGACCGGAGCCAACCAGCATCGACCGCCGGCGGTAGCCGGCTCGCTCCAGCAGCGCGCCGGTCACCCGCGTGTACAGCGAACGAAGACCGGTGATGTAGGCGATGCCGAAGAACAGCGAGCCGTAGAACACGTAGTAGCTCGAGAAGCGCTCGCCGTTGGCCAGGGCGAAGACGAGCGAGATGACCGTCGCCTGGAACAGCGCGGTGGCGATCTTCGGCAGCCCCGAGCGATTGGCGCGCTCGGAGTAGAGGTCGGCCCGCGCGAACAACAGCACGGTGATCAGGTAGGCGAATGTGACCGACGGCCGGATGTAGTGCCAGGCGGCATGCAGGCCAAAGTGGTCGCGGAGGCCCAGCTTGATGAGCATCGCCGTGTACAACGCGCCGACCACCCCGATGAAGTCCAGGGTCAACAGCACGCACACCCGACTGACCCGGCGCAGCGTCTCGCGGCGCAGCAGGAACATGAGCAGCGGCAGGGTCCGGCGGCGCATATCGCGCTCTGGAAGAGCCAGGCGGCCGCCTCCGTAGGCACGGCTCACGCGCTGTTGGATGGCCTCGTCGTGGTCGATCATCGAGCGGTCAGGGGCCGGTACGACACTCCCCCACCCCCAGATAACGGTAGCTGCCGCTGGAAGTTACGGTTTTGTGAGCGCCCGAGGCGGCGGCGCAGGTTACGGTTTTGTGAGCGCGCCGAGCGTCAGCGCGCTGAGCCGACCAGGGCCTCGCGGCCCGAATTCTCGATCGTGCGGCGAAGCCCCTCGGAGAGCATGACCTCGGGCTCCCAACCCAGGACCTCGCGGGCGAGGCTGATGTCGGGCTGGCGAACCTGAGGGTCGTCGGTCGGCAGCGCCTCATAGACGATCTCCGACTTCGAGCCCGTGGCCTTGATGACCTCCTCAGCCAGTTCGAGCAGCGTGAACTCGTTCGGGTTGCCGACGTTCACCGGGTCGTGGTAGCCGGATTCGGCCAGGGCGATCATGCCCCGGATCAGATCCTCGACGTAACAGAAGGAGCGGGTCTGGGACCCGTCGCCGAACACCGTTATCGGCCGGTCCTGGAGCGCCTGGCGCAGGAAGGTCGGGATCGCGCGGCCGTCGTGCGGGCGCATCCGCGGACCGTAGGTGTTGAAGATGCGGATGATGGCCGTGTCCACGCCCTGCTGGCGGTGATAGGCCATCGTCAGGGCCTCGGCATAGCGCTTGGCCTCGTCGTACACACCGCGCGGACCGATCGGGTTGACATGACCCCAATACGTCTCGGGCTGGGGGTGCACCTTCGGGTCTCCGTACACCTCGCTCGTCGAGGCGGTCAGAAAACGGGCGCGATGACGCTTGGCCACGCCGAGCGTGTGGTGCGTGCCATACGAGCCGACCTTCAGCGTGTGCAGGGGGAGGCGCAGGTAATCGATGGGCGACGCCGGCGAGGCGAGGTGAAAGACGAAGTCGACCGGTTCCTCGACGTAGTACGGCTCGATGATGTCGATGCTCCGGTGCTCGAACCGCTCCGAGCGGATGTGGGCAATGTTGGTCAGATTGCCCGTCTCGAGGTTGTCGATGCAGATCACCCGATCTCCGCGGGCCAGGAGCCGCTCGCAGAGATGGGAACCGAGAAAGCCGGCTCCGCCGGTGACTATGCAGGTGGCCACGACGCTGGAATGTAGCTACAAGCGGATCGAGCCGTCTGCGCCAAGCGTCCAGCCCGGGTTGTGGGCCACCTCCCACACGTAGCCCTCGGGATCGGCAAATGCGCCCGAGGTACCGCCCCAGTCCATCTTGGCCGCGGGCCGCACGATCGTCCCGCCGGCGCGCTGCGCCTCGTTCAGAACCGTCTGCACGTCCTCCGGGCTGGACACGTTGTGAGCGAGCTCGATCCCGGGGGCGCCATGGCCACCGAGCTGCGTCCATAACCCGAACACCATGCTCCCGGCCTGGAAGAAGCAGACCTCGTCATCGGGCTGGTGCGCGCCCGAGAACCCGAGTGCCTCGTAGAAGGACCGCTCACGGGCCAGGTCGCGGACGCCCAATGTGACCAAAGATATGCGAGGCTGCATACCTCCAGCATGCCAGCGCCACCATCAGGCGTCCAGGTGCTGGCGACGGACGACGTGCTCCTCGCCGCGGCGAATCGTCACCCGCTCGCGATCGAAATGTTCGAGCACGGCCTGGGCGAACTTGCGCGAGGTCCCCAGCGCGTCGCGCAGCTGAGCCAGCGTCACCGCGCCGTCGTGCTCGCGGGCCAGTTGCAGGACCCGGCCTTGGGCGGCGGCCAGCGCGTCGACGTGAAAGTGCAGGCTGCGCGAGATTCGGGCCACCCGCCCGGCCTCGCGCAACGCGGCCAGGTCTTCCGCGTCCAGCTCGCTGTCGGGGGGAGGTTCAAAGCCGGCAGCTCGGAGGCGGTCCTCGAGCGCGAGCGCGGAGGCCGTCAGCGGCGCGGGGGGCGGCGGCGTATGGACGGTGGTGTCCGGCTCGGGCGCAGGGTCGCGCTCGGGCTCGGGCTCGGGCTCGCCGCGAGCGAGCCGCGTCAACCGGGCCATGAGGTCGCGGCCGGGTCCATGGCGCCGCGGATGGGCATCGAGCACGCGGCCCCCACCGAGCGTGTCGGGCGGGGCGATGTGGCGGACCACGAGCCGGTCGCCGCCGACCGCGATCAGGGGCCGCTCCAGCCGCAGCTGCCAGAACGGGCCCCCCAGCCACGCCATTGCAGCCGGAGTCTCCCGGGTGCCGTGATGGATGTGGACCCGGGTGCCTGTCTCTGGCTCGCGGTGCCCGGGGGCGAAGGTCAGCTCGACGTCGAGCAGGAATGTCTCCTGAAGCTGGCTCGTGGCCTCGGTCAGCAGATCGCCCCGAGCGACCTGGTCGTGGCTCAGTCCGGCCAGGTTCACCGCCACGCGCTGGCCGGCCAGGGCCTGCTCCACGGCGTGATCGTGGACCTGTACTTCCCTCGCGCGCGTGCGCAGGCCGCCGGGCAGCACCTGGAGGCGGTCGCTGCGGGCGATCTGGCCCGACCACAGGGTCCCGGTCACGACCGTGCCCGCGCCCCGGATCGAGAACACGCGGTCGACGTGGAGGCGCGTCTCACCGGGGGCGCGACTCCTCCCCGGCAACGACCCCGCCACCCGGTCAAGCGCCGCCCGCAGCTCGTCCAGGCCCTGGCTGGTGCGGACCGACACGGGCACCCGATCGATCCCGGGCAGCAGCTCGCCCGCCTCGAGGACCGCCCGCTCGGGATCGGCCACGTCGCTCTTGGTCACCGCGACCACTCCCGACTCGATCCCCAGGGCCTGCAGAACGGCCGCGTGCTCCCGGGTCTGGGGCATCACTCCGTCGTCGGCGGCGACGACCATCAGATACAGATCGATCCCCGTCGCCCCGGCCACCATTGTCCGCACGTAGCGCTCGTGGCCGGGCACGTCGACCACCGAGACGTTGCGGCCCGAGGCGAGCTCGAGGCTCGCGTAGCCGAGTTCGATCGAGACGCCCCGAGCCTTCTCCTGTGGCAGCCGATCGGGGTCGATGCCGGTCAGTGCATGGACCAGCGCCGACTTGCCGTGGTCGATGTGGCCGGCCGTGCCCAGCGTCAGCGGGCCGTCGCTCATTGCCCGGGCAGCGCGGCGCGCACGGCCCGAGCCACCGCGTCGAGCTCGCTGTCGTCCAGGGTCCGGGGATCGAACAGGAGCCGGCCGTCGTGGATCCGGGCGATGACCGGAGGCTGGGCCTGGCGCAGCGCCGCCGCCACCGCCTCCGGGTCGATCCCGATGCGCAGCGTGACCGCCGGCCCCTCGAGCTCGGTCAGGGCCAATGCACCCCCGCCGGGTCGCGAAACGGTCCGCACGAGCTCGGCCTCGGGGCCGATCGCGTCGCACAGGCGCCGGGCGCGCGCCGCCAGCGAGGCCTCGTCTTGGGCCAGCATCCGCAGCACAGGGATCTCGCGGACCGCCCGGGCCGGGTCCCGGTACGCCATCAAGGTGGCCTCCAGGGCGGCCAGGGAAAGCTTGTCGATCCGCAGCGCACGCGCCAGCGGGTGCTGACGGGCGGCGGTCACGGCCGCTACGGAGCCCAGCAGCAGTCCCGCCTGGGGACCGCCGAGGAGCTTGTCTCCCGAGCACGTGACCAGTGCCGCGCCCGCTCGCACCGAACGGCGCAGAGCCGGCTCCTCGGCCAGCGGCGGTACGCGGTCGTCCCCGGCCAGCGCTCCCGAGCCGACGTCGTCGATGACCGGGGGGCCCAGTTCGCAGAGCTCCTCGATCGTGACGTCGTGGACGAAGCCGAGCGTGCGGAAGTTCGACTGGTGAACGCGCAGGATCGCCCCCACGGGCGTGGGCGAATCCGCGAGCGCGCGCTCGTAATCGGCGCGGTGGGTGCGGTTGGTGGTGCCGACCTCGACCATCGCCGAGCGCGACTGGGCGATCACCTCGGGGATGCGAAAGCCCCCGCCGATCTCCACCTGCTGGCCGCGCGAGACGACGATCGCCCGGCCCGGTCCCCCCAGCGCCGCGGCGGCCAGGAGGACGGCGCCGGCACCGTTGTTGACCGCGATTGCGGCCTCGGCCCCGGTCAGCTCGCACAGCAGCTCGGTGACATGGTCGTGGCGGGAACCGCGATCGCCGGTATCGAGGTTGAACTCGAGATTGCTGTAGCCCGCCGCCACCGCCGCCACCGCGTCGCGCGCGACCTCACTGAGCGGGGCGCGGCCGAGATTGGTGTGCATGAGCACTCCGGTGGCGTTGATGACCCGTTGCAGGGACGGTGAGGCCAGGTCGACCAGGAAGGCTCGGGCCCGCTCGGCGAGCGTCGCGGACGTCTCGCCGTCGGCCAATAGCTGGAGGCGGCGCTCGGCGATCGCCCGGCGGGCGGCGGCCACGGTGAGCGCGTGTGGGCCGTCCAGCTGTCCGGCGAGCTCGTTTACCGAGGGGAGAGACCTCAGCTCGGACTCACGCCGTCCGTCCACTGTCCCTCCTCCTTCTTCCAGATCGGGACCTGGACCTTGAGCTGGTCGATGATCTCCCGCCCGCCGGCGAAGGCCTCCGCCCGATGGGGGGCAGAGACGGCAATGGCCACCGAAGGCTCGGACAAGGGCACGGTCCCCACCCGGTGCTCGACGGCGGCCGCGCACAGCCCGTGACGCTCGACGGCCGCACCGACGACCTCAGCCAGCTTGTCCTTGGCCATCTCGACGTAGGCCTCGTATTCGAGCTCGGCCACCTCCCGGGTCACGCCGAGGAAGGTGAGCACCGCACCCGCGCGCGGGTCGCGCACCCGTTCCAGCAGCGGATCGAGGCGCAGCGGCGTCTCGGTGATGGCGACGTGGACGACTCCGACGGCGCCGCCGGATACAGGCGGGATCAGCGCCAGCTCGTCCCCGGCACGGAGGACGTCGTCCTCGGCCGCGTACTCCCGGTTGATGGCCATCACCACCGGAACCCCTTCGGTCAGCGGGCTGACGTGGCGCAGCGCGTCGCGAACGAGCGCGCCGTCGGGGAGCTCGAGCTCCAGTTGCTCGGCGCCGGCGCGTTCGCGCAGGGCGGCGAACAGACGAACTCTGACCTGCATCTTGCGTTGAACGTTAGTCGGGATCGCCGCATTTCTCGGAGGTCGTTCCCAGCAGCGTCACATCCGGGGCGCCAAGCGTCCATACCGTGCTCGCCACCGGAAGAAGACCACCAGCAAAGGAGACCAGATGGGGTATTTGCGGACATCCCGCCGGGCGTCGCGGCGGATGATCGTGGGGATGGCGGTAGTGGCCGTGGCTCTGCTCACCGCGGGCGCCGTCGTGGCCGATCCGGGACATTGGCTGAGCGGGGGCGATAACCCGTGGCCGTACGCAGCCCAGGACAAGCACGCCGAGGTCCTGGCCACCGTCGGCGACATCGCCTGTCAGCCGGGGAGCCCGCAACAGGGCGAGAAGGCCACCGACGTCTGCAACGGCAACCGTAATGCCCAGCAGAACGCGACGGCCCAGCAGGTTGAGTCGATGCATCCTGACCTCGTGGCGATCCTCGGTGACGAGCAGTACCAGAACGGCTACTACTCGGACTTCGAGAACTCGTTCGACAAGTACTGGGGGGCATTCAAGTTCCTCCAGCGGCCCACGCCGGGCAACCATGAGACTCATGGTTGCCCGGCG
>DASXHG010000081.1:0-3213 GCA_036488625.1 Solirubrobacteraceae bacterium
ATGGAGATCGACTCCAAGCCGACCGAGATTGATGAGGTCGACCGCCACATCATGCAGCTGGAGATCGAGCTCCAGTCGCTCGGCGACGATGACGACCCGGGTACGGCGGCCCGCCGCGAGCAGCTCGAGCGCGCGCTGGCCGAGGAGCGGGAGACCTCAGCCGCGATGCACGCCGAGTGGCAGCGCGAGAAGGCATCGGTGACCGCGGTGGCCGACATCCAGGAGAAGCTCGAGCAGGCCCGCACCGAGCTCGAGCGCGCTCAGCGCGACGCCGACCTGGGCCGGGCCGCCGAGCTTCAGTACGGCACGATCCCCGAGCTCGAGAAGGCACTGGCCGCCGCCGAGTCCGCCCAGCAGGAGGGCGCGAGCAGCCCGACCGAGGCGCGCTTCCTAAAGGACGTGGTTGACGCGGAGGATGTGGCCGAAATCGTCGCCAAGTGGACCGGCGTTCCGGTCAGCCGCCTGATGGAGGGGGAGATCGAGAAGCTCGTACACATGGAGGAGCGACTGCATCAGCGCGTCATCGGCCAGGACGAGGCGGTCACGGCCGTGGCCGCGGCTTTGCGCCGCTCCCGGGCCGGACTCCAGGACCCCGACCGGCCGATCGGAACGTTTTTGTTCCTGGGCCCGACCGGCGTCGGCAAGACCGAGCTGGCGCGCGCGCTGGCCGAGTTCATGTTCGACAGCCAGGATGCGATGGTCCGGATCGACATGTCCGAGTACATGGAGAAGCACTCCGTCTCACGGCTCGTCGGCGCACCTCCCGGCTATGTCGGATACGAGGAGGGCGGCCAGCTGACCGAAGCGGTCCGCCGGCGCCCCTACTCGGTCGTCCTGCTCGACGAGATCGAGAAGGCCCACCCGGACGTGTTCAACACCCTGCTTCAGGTGATGGATGACGGGCGGCTGACCGATGGTCAGGGACGGACCGTCTCGTTCAAGAACGTGGTCCTGATCATGACCTCGAACATAGGGCGGGTCGGGACGGATATTCGGGCCGGCGTCGAGGCCCACTTCAAGCCCGAGTTCATCAACCGGCTCGATGACATCGTCGAGTTCGAGCCCCTCAGCCGCGATCAGATCGGAGCCATCGTCGACCTCCAGGTGGCCATCGTGGTCCGGCGGGTGGCCGAGCGCGACATCGAGATCGAGCTCACCGATGACGCCCGGACGCTGATCGGGAACCTCGGCTATGACCCGACCTATGGCGCCCGACCGCTGAAGCGGGTCATCCAGAAGCGGCTCGTCGATCCGCTGGCGCTGGCCATCCTCGAGGGCCGCTTCGGCCCGGGGGACACGGTCATCGTCGGGGCCCGCGAGGGCGAGCTGACGCTGGCTCGCGCCGAGGCGACGACCTCGGTTTGAAGGTAGGCTCGGCCGGCGGCGGGCGGGCGGCGCGCGTCCTCGCGAACGCCGGCCCGGAGCCGGTCGAAAACCCACCGAGAGGAGTGACGTAGATGCCGACCTACCTCATGCTCACCACGCTGACCCCCGAAGGCGTCCAGACGATCAAGAACAACCCGGCCCGGATCCGCGAGGTCAACCGCGAGGTCGAGCAGCTCGGCGCGACGGTCAAGGCGCAGTGGGCCACGCTGGGCCATTTCGACTTCGTCAACGTGATCGAGGCGCCTGACGAGCAGACCATCGCTCGCGTCTCCCTCGAGCTTGGCTCGCGGGGCACGGGCAAGTACGAAACGCTGACCGCGATCCCGATCGACGACTTCATCGGTTCGATTTGAGGGTCCTCGTCCTAGGCGCGGGCGCGCGCGAGCACGCCCTCGTCCAGGGCCTGGCCCGCTCTCCGCGCCAACCCCAGATCTACTGCGCGCCCGGCAACGCGGGCATCGCCGACGACGCCTCGGTGCCCGATCCGGCGCTCGACGCGAGCGACCCCGAGGCCGTCCTGGCGGTAGCCCACCAGGTCGGCGCCGACCTGGTGGTGATCGGTCCCGAGGCACCGCTCGTGGCGGGCGTGGCCGACGTGCTGGCCGGGGCCGGCATCGCCTGCTTCGGACCCAGCGCCGCCGCCGCCGAGCTCGAGGGCTCAAAGGCGTTCTGTAAGGAGATCATGGTCGCGGCGGGAGTGCCCACGGCCGCCTACGAGGTCGTCACCGAGCTCGAGGACGGGTTGAGCGCCATCACCGGGTACCCGACGGTGATCAAGGCCGACGGGCTGGCCGCCGGCAAGGGGGTGGTGATCGCCACCGACGAGGAGCAGGCCCGCCAGGCGCTGCACGCGCTGCTGGTCGAGCACCGCTACGGCACCGACCGGGTGGTGGTGGAGGAGTTCCTGGACGGTGAGGAACTCTCGCTGCTCGCGCTTTGCGACGGGGAGACCGCGCTGCCGCTGGCCTCGGCCCAGGACTACAAGCGCATCTTCGACGGGGATCGCGGGCCCAACACCGGCGGGATGGGCTCCTACTCGCCGGTCCCGGGCGTCGACGAGGCGGCCGCGGCCGAGCTGTGCGCGATCGTCCATCAGCCGGTGCTCGATGAGCTGCGTCGTCGCGGGACCCCGTTTCAGGGCATCCTCTACGCCGGCCTGATGATGACCGCCGCCGGCCCCAAGGTGCTCGAGTTCAACGTCCGCTTCGGCGACCCCGAGACGCAGGCGATACTGCCCCGCCTGGCCACCGATCTGCTCGATCTGCTCGAGGCGGCCGGTCGTCCGGGAGGACTGCGTGACATGACCGTCAGCTGGCGTCCCGAGACGGCCGTGACGGTCGTCCAGGCCAGCGCCGGCTACCCGGAATCTGCTCGCAGCGGCGACGTGATCCACGGGTTGGACCAAGTCCCCGAGGCAGCGTTCGTCACCCACGCCGGCACCGCACGAGGCCCAGACGGCTCGATCGTGACGGCCGGCGGCCGCGTGCTCAGCGTGACCGCGCTGGGCGCCGACGCCGCCACCGCCCGCGCTGATGCTTATGCTGCTGCCGACATGATCGAATTCAAAGGACGTCAGATGCGCCGCGACATCGCGCTGAGGGCAGGACGATGAACGCCGAAGAGCCGGTCCCCGACGTCGTCCAGCCGCCCCCCGAGTCGGAGGCGATGACCGAGACGGCGGCCGATATCGAGGAAATCGAGACCGACGCTCCGCGGGTGGCCATCCTGATGGGCTCCAAGAGCGATCTGCCGGCCATGGAGAAGGCCGAGGCGGAGCTGACCGCCCGGGGCATCAGTTCTGAGACGCGCGTGATGTCCGCTCACCGT
>DASXHG010000390.1:0-1537 GCA_036488625.1 Solirubrobacteraceae bacterium
GGATCGGAGCGCAGCCGCCAGTCAAGCTGGCCGTAGGCGACATCGAGGGCCACAACGTGTTCGGCCCCCCGGCGCAGGAGGCAGTCGGTGAAGCCACCGGTCGAGGCGCCGACGTCGAGGGCCCGGCGGTCCGACACGGTCACGCCCAGGGCGTCGAGCGCGTTTGAGAGCTTGATTGCTCCCCGGGACACGAAGTCAGGACCCTGCGCAAGCTCGAGCTCAACGTCCTCGGGGACGAGCTGCCCCGGTTTCTCGGCCCGGCGTCGCTCGGGCAGGAGCATGACCTCCCCGGCCATAACCGACGCGGCAGCGCGTGAGCGAGAGGGAAACACGCCCCGCTCGGAGAGCAGGCTGTCGAGCCGGACGCGCCTCATGGTCCGGAAAGGTACTCAGATCAGCCGCTGGTCACACCACTGCGCCCACCGACGGCGGCCTCGACGCGCTCGGCGATGCGGTCGCCGGTGAAGCCGACCTCCTCGTGCAGGAGGGCCGGAGATCCGTGGGTGACGAACCGATCGGGCAGGCCGACACGGAGGATTCGCGGGGCCAGGCCGGAGTCAGACAGCGTCTCCCAGACCGCGGAACCGAAGCCGCCGGCCAGGACACCCTCCTCGACGGTGACCAGGAGCTCATGCTCGGCGGCCAGCTGGGCGGCCAGGCCGGCATCGATCGGCTTGGCGAAGCGCGCGTCGGCGACCGTGACGGCGATCCCGTGCTCGCGGAGGATCTCGGCCGCCTCAACCGCCTTGCCGACCCCCGAGCCGTAGCCGAGGAGAGCCACCCGATGGGCGCGCGGGTCATCGGTGGTGGCTTCGCTGAGGATCTCCCCGGTGCCGATCTCGATCGTCTCCGGCCGCGCCGGGAGGTCGACCCCGACACCGACGCCGCGCGGATAGCGGAGCGCGACCGGGCCGTCGTCGTAGCGCAACGAGGTATGGAGCATGTGGACGAGCATCGCCTCATCACGCGGCGCCATGAGGACGATGTTGGGCAGGCAGCGCAAGTACGCGATGTCGTAGACGCCGTGGTGCGTGGGTCCGTCATCGCCGACCAGACCCGCTCTGTCCATGGCGAACACGACGTTGAGCTTCTGCAGGCAGACGTCGTGGACGATCTGGTCGTAGGCGCGCTGCAAAAACGTCGAGTAGATCGCCGCCACCGGCTTGCAACCCTGTAGCGCGAGCCCCGAGGCGAACAGGATGGCCTGCTGCTCGGCGATGCCGACGTCGTAGTAGCGGTCGGGCAGCTCGCCCTGGAGGATGTTCAGCCCGGTGCCGGAGTTCATCGCCGCCGTGATGCCGATCACCCGGTCGTCGCGGTGACATTCGCGGACCAGGGCATCGCCAAACACCTGGGTGTATGCCGGCGGAGCGGGCTTGGCCGACGCCGGCGGCTTGACCACGCGGGCGGGTGCCCCGTTGGCAATCGACTTGGGCTTGGCGGCATGCCATTTCTCCATGCCCTCCAGCCCCCCTTCCTCGGCGGGGGCAAAGCCCTTGCCCTTGATCGTCGCGCAGTGCACGACCACCGGGCGCTC
>DASXHG010000441.1:0-3157 GCA_036488625.1 Solirubrobacteraceae bacterium
CCGTCTCCGAGCACCATGTGCTTGCGCAGAATTCCCTCAAAGCTCGCCCCCAGGGCGCTGAGCGCGCCGCGTGAACGCTCGTTGCGCGCGTCGGTCTTGAACTCGACCCGGTGCAGCCCGGCGTGCTCGAAGGCGTGGCCGAGGAGCAACAGCTTCGTCTCCACGTTGATGCCTGAAGACCAGGACGAGCGGCGCACCCAGGTCCAGCCGATCTCAGCCCGCAGGTGTTCGAAGCGAAGCTCGAGAAACCGCGTCGAGCCGACGATCTCTTCATTGCGGGCGTCCCGGATCACGAACGGGACCTCGCGTTCCTCCTCGGCGGCGGTGAGCGTGGCCTGCAACCACGAGTGGAGCGCCTCCGGCGAGGTCATTTCGACCGGCATCCAGGCGAACATCTCGGCGTCCTCGGCCGCGGCCACGAGCCCGGACTCGTGCTCGGCCGCCAGCGGCTCGACGATGGCGAGTCGACCAGCCAGTTGCGCGCGCAGATCAGCGGCCGTCGGGTGGGGGAGGGCACTGGTCACGGTCGCGACGATAACGACCGGCGCTCTCGAGGCGATGGGCTGAGCGGTGTCGCGCCGTCGGAGACAGTGAACTCTGCGGCGCGTCAGGCCGTAGTGGCGAATTCTGGTCACTCCACGCGTTACCAGAATTCGCCACTACGTTTTCGGAGGGGAACTTTTGTTGCTCCCCGGTCGCGCGCGCACTGATCTGCCTCCCTTCGTTGCCTGCTGTTTGTCCCTTTGCCCACGCCCGCAGCGCTGCGTGAGCGCGTCGGCTCAGGCGGTGGCCTAGCACTCGGCACTAGGATCGCCAGCGATGCCCAAGCTCCGGGGCCGATGAGTCCGTTCGAGGTCCTGGCCATCTTCGCGGCCGGAATCGTGGCCGGGACGATCAACACGGTGGTGGGCAGTGGCACCCTGTTCACGTTCCCGGTGCTGCTCGGCTTCGGGTACTCGCCGGTGGTGGCCAATGTCTCCAACACGATCGGACTGGTCCCCGGTTCAGCGGCGGGCGCGTTCGGTTATCGGCGCGAGCTCGCCGGTCAGCGCCGCCGTGTGATGACCCTGGCCGTGGCCTCCATCACCGGAGGGATCACCGGCGCGGTGCTCCTGCTGAGCCTGCCCGCGTCGGCCTTCAAGGCGATCGTGCCGGTGTTCATTGCCGTGGCTCTGGTCCTTATCGTGATGCAGCCCCGGCTGTCGGGCTGGCTGGACAAACGCCGGCCCGAGGGACGCCAGGTGCCGGGGCCGCTGGCCACGCTGGGCGTGTTCGCGGGCGGGATCTACGGCGGCTACTTCGGAGCCGCGCAGGGGATCCTCGTGCTGGCCATCCTCACCCTCTCACTCGACGACGACCTTCAGCGCCTGAACGCGGTCAAGGTCGTCCTCACGGGCGTGGTCAATCTGGTCGCGGGCCTGGTGTTCGTGTTCGCCGCCCATGTGGCCTGGGGGCCGGCAGGCCTGATCGCCGCCGGCTCGACCCTGGGCGGGGTGTTCGGAGCACGGGTCGGGCGCAGGCTGCCACCCGCGGTGCTACGTGCCGTGATCGTGGTCGTCGGCGTGGTGGCGATCGTCCGGCTGGTGACCTGAACGCCCGTCGGTCTCGGCTCAGCGCGGGACGCCCGCTCAGTGCGAGAAGGTGCCGACGAGCCGGGCCTGTTCGATCACGTGGTCCTCGATCTCGTCCAGCAGCGCCCGGCGGTCCAGACCCGGCTCGAGGGACAGGTCATCGTCAAGGGCGTAGACCCAGAAGTAATAGTGATGACCGCCGTGCCCGGGAGGTGGGGCCGGACCCATGTAGCCGGGATCGCCCATCGAGTGGTTTCCCTGGATCACGTTGTCAGCGCCCTCGGGCAGCCCCGTGGCGTCACCGGCAATTCCATAGGCCACCCAGTGCGTGAATCCGTCGACCAGCGGGGCGTCGGGGTCATGCACGACGATGGCGAAGGCCTTGGTGCCCGCCGGGACTCCGGTCCACTCGAGCGCCGGTGAGACATCCTCGCCGTCGCCGGTGTGCTTGTCGGGAATGCGTTCGTGGTGCTTGAACGCGGGGCTGGTCAGCTTCAGGTTTTGGACGTTCAGTTCTTGAGCCATGGGCTGGCCGTACCCAGATGCAGCCCGCCTGAACCGGGTGAGAAGGGGTGCCTTACGGATACGCCGTCGTCGCGGGCCGGCGATGCGCCGGCTCGCGTCCCGGCGGCTGGCGCGGCGCCGGCGCGGTCATCTCGAGCGGCGGGATCGGGTGGGCCGTTGGCTCCCCGGGCTCCACACGGACCGGTTCTCCGTGGTGGTGGATGTCCAGCGGCTCGCCCTGGAGCAGCCGGTAGCGCGCCTCGTCACGAAGCACCTCGACCTCGAGGCTGCGGTACCGGAACATGATCCGGAAGCGCAGCCGAGTCAGGGTTTCCGGCAGCCGCGGGCGGAAGCTGAGCCGGCCTCCGTGGTCCCGCAGGCCTCCGAAGCCGCACACGGCGGCCAGCCAGGTGCCGGCCACGGACGCGATGTGGATCCCATCGGCGGTGTTGTGCTCGAGGTCGCCGAGGTCCATCAGCGCCGCCTCGCCGAAGTAGTCAAAGGCCAGCTCCAGGTGCCCGACCTCGGCGGCGACGATCGACTGGATGCAGGCCGACAGCGATGAGTCGCGCACGGTCAGCGGCTCGTAGTAGTCGAAGTTGCGGTGCTTCTCCGAGGGCGTGAACGCGTCTCCACACACGAACATGGCCAGCACGAGATCGGCCTGCTTGACGACCTGCTTGCGGTACAGATCGAAGTACGGGAAGTGCAGCATCAGCGGGTACTGCTCCGGTGCGGTGGACTCGAAATCCCAGCGCTGATGGGAGGTGAAGCCCTCGGCTTGCGGATGGACGCCGAGCGTGTCGTCATAGACGACGACCATGTCGCGCGCGGCGTCGCGCCAGCTGGCCACCTCCTCATCGTCGACCCCCAGGCCCTTGGCCACGTCCGGGTGGCGCTCGGCGACCTCGGCCGCACCGGCCAGATTGCGCTGGGCCATCAGGTTCGTGAAGACGTTGTTGTCGGCGATCGCGCTGTACTCGTCCGGGCCTGTCACCCCGTCGATGCGGAACCGGCCGGCGGGGTCGTGGTGACCGAGCGAGCGCCACAGGCGCGCCGTCTCGACCAGCAATTCCAGACCG
>DASXHG010000090.1:0-2384 GCA_036488625.1 Solirubrobacteraceae bacterium
CGGCTCCAGCGAGTGCAGGACGCCGGGTAGGTGCGGCGTCGCGGCCGCGAGCAGCGTCACGCTTTGGGCTTGGGTGGCATCCGTGGGTTGTACCCGCTGGCTCGGTACGGCGGGCTGAAACTCAGAGAGACCGCTGAAAACCTCGGTCGCTGAGCCGACTCAAGACTCAGAGAACGCTGAGCTCGTTCACCTCGGCGGCGGCGGCGCTGGGCACGGCCATCGCGGCTCCGGTCACGAGCGTTCCGGCGACAAACCGGCGGCGGGTGATCGGACTCTCGTCGGGATGCGTCTCGTCGGTCATGACAGCGAGTGCCTCCTGGTCGGTAACAGACGGGGGGTGTCGGCGATAAAGGCGTCGACGGCGGGGAGATCGAAGTCACCGTGATCTGAGCCCAGACCGGTGGCGACGAGCCCGGCGCAGGCGCAGCCGAGGGTCGCCGCGTCGGGGCGGCTGCGCCCCAGCGCCAGTCCGCGCAGGAAGCCGGCCGAGAACGCGTCGCCACAGCCCGTCGTGTCGACGACGTCGACGGCGAAGGCGGGGACCTGGGCGGCACCATCTTGGTCGACCACGAGCGCCCCCTCGGCGCCGGCGGTGGCGGCGACGCACCCGACGCCGCGCTCGAGCAACGTCCGGCACCCGGCCGCGAGATCGTCGGCTCCGGTCAGCCCGAGAATCTGCTCCTCGTTGGGCAGCAGGTAGTCGAGATGCTCGAAGGCCGGCGCGATCCAGTCGAGGATCGCCGCCGCCTGGTCACCGGGCGCCAGCAGGTCAGCCGAGGTGACGACGCCGCGCCGGCGCGCGAAGGAGAGGATCTCGGCCGCCGCCTCCCCGCCCATGAACTCGGGGGCGCCGAGATGAAGGTGAGTGGCATGGCTGATCTCTCCCCACGGCGCGTCGTCGGCGGAGTAGGTCGCGTTCGCTCCCACGACGTGTAGCGCGGGGCGCGAACCGTCGGGGCGGATCGGGAGCACGCTGGCCGAGGTCTGCACCTCGTCCCGGCGCACGAGCAGCGACGTCTCGATGCCGGCGCGCCCGAGCAGGTCGAGCAGCACATCGCCGAGGGCGTCGGAGCCGATCGCACCCGCACTGGACACCTCGGCCCCCAGCTTGGCCAGCGTGATCGCCGTGCCTCCGGCCGGGCCGGCCGCCGTCAGCCGGATCTCGTCGATCAGCGCTCCCCCCTGCCCGTCCGGGATCTCGGTCACCGGTCGGGCCAGGACATCGACGACGTGAACTCCGAGCGTGATGATCTTCACTGGGCCTCGTGGGTAGCGCCGTAGGAACGCGAGGTCACGGCGTCGACGACCGCGGCCCGCGCATCCTCATCAAGGGCGCGCGGGGTGCCGATCGCGGCCGCCCGCCAGTACAGCTCGCAACCCCATTCGAGGAGCTCGGCATTGGCCATCGCCCCGGTCATGTCGCCGCCGTAGGCAATCGCACCGTGGTTGGACATGAGCGCCGCCACGCGGCCCTCGAGCGCATCGAGGGTTGCCTGTGCGAGCGCGGGTGAACCGAAGGTCTCATAGCGGCCGACCCGCACCGGGCCACCGAGCGCCAGCAGCTGATAGTGGATCACCGGCAGCTCGTCGATGACGCAGGCCAGCGCGGTCCCGATCGGCGGGTGACAGTGCACGACCGCGCCCGCCTCGTAGCGGCGGTAGAGGCCGAGATGGAGGTCGAGCTCCGAGGTCGGCTTCAGGGGACCCTCGACCTGAGCTCCGTCGAGGTCGACCACGGCGACGTCGGCAGCCTCTAGATCGGCCAGGACCGCACCGGTCGGCGTCACGGCGACGAGCTCTCCGGCTCGCTCGGACACGTTGCCGGCGGTGCCCAGCACGAGACCCGAACTGGCCAGCTGGCGGGCGGCCGCGGCCACTCGCTCGCGCTCGGACTCAAGCCTTGACGCGTTCACGGCGTCTAGCCTAACATGAACTAGGATTCGTATTCACGTTTCTCGTCTGACCATGACCCGATCCTCCTCAGATCTCGATAGGCAGCTGCGCAACGTGCCGCGTCAGGCTCGCAGCCGAGCCCGCCTGCAGTCCGTGCTCGACGCCGCCGACGCGCTTCTGACCCGCGAGGGCGCCCAGGCCTTCACCGCGGCCCGAATCGCCGCCGAGGCCGGCGTGCCGGTCGGTTCGGTCTACCACTATTTCCTCGACAAGGAGGCGATCGTCGAGGCCCTCGCGCTCCGGTACTGGAGCGACTTCGAGGATCTCGTGGCCGGCGTCGCCGAATCCGACGAGCAGACCCCGCTGAGTGAGCCGGCCGGAGCCGTCCTGGAGACGCTGGCCGCCGGGTTTCGCGCGCGTCCGGGCTTCCTGGCCCTGTGGTTCGGGGGCCTGCGAACCGAACGAGTACGCGAGATCACGCGCCCGACCCG
>DASXHG010000015.1:0-4112 GCA_036488625.1 Solirubrobacteraceae bacterium
GCCGCTCGTTGCGCTGATGCAGGATCAGGTCGCGGCTCTCGAGCGGATCGCTCCGGGCCGGGTGGGCGTGGTCAACGCCCAGCGCGGCCACGCCGCCAACACCGAGGCCGTCGAGCGTGCCCGGGCGGGGGATCTGCGGCTCCTGTACGTCGCCCCCGAACGCTTCGGCGCTCCGGCCTTCGCCCGAGCCATCGCGGGGGCTCGGATCGGTCTGTTCGTAGTCGACGAGGCCCACTGCGTCTCCCAGTGGGGACATGACTTCCGGCCCGACTATTTTACCCTCGCGGATGCCGCCGCGGGGGTGGGCGCGCGGGCCACGATGGCGCTGACGGCGACCGCCACCCAGCAGGTCGCGGACGACATCGTGCGGCGCCTGCGGCTCCGCGACCCCGCCCGGGTGACGACCGGGTTTGATCGCCCCAATCTCAGCTTTGCGGTGATCCCCTCGCGCGGCGGCCAGGATAAGCAGCGCCGGCTGGCCGCGGCCCTCTCGGAGGCCAACGCGCTCCCGGCGATCGTCTACGCCGGTACGCGTGGCGCCAGTCAGGAGCTGGCTTCGACGCTGTCGCGCGAGCTCGGCGAGCCGGCTCTGGCCTACCACGCCGGCATGCATCGTGGCGCGCGCGCCGAGGCCCAGGATCGCTTCATGTCCGGGGCGGTGCGCGTGATCGTGGCCACGAACGCGTTCGGGATGGGGATCGACAAATCGGACGTGCGCACCGTCTGCCACGCCTCGGTCCCGGGATCGCTGGAGGCCTACTACCAGGAGGCCGGCCGCGCCGGCCGTGACGGCCAGCCGGCGCGATGCCTGCTCTTCGCCGAGCAGCGCGACAAGGGTCTGCACGTGTTCTTCATCCAGCAGGCCAAGGTCTCATTTGAAGATCTTCAGCGCGTGGGTGAGAAGCTCAACTGGGCGGGAGTCGACGGGAGCTACGACGTGGCGCTGTCTGAGCTGGCCGCTCGCCGCGGGGGCGAGGACTCAGTTCGCGCGATCATCGGCCATCTCGCCCGCGCCGGCGTCCTCGCTCCTCGGCCCGCGCCCCCCGACCGTGCCTCGGGCCGGATCACGGGCGGTTTCGATCAGCGCACGGCGGCCGTTTGCATGGGTTCGGCCCGTGAGGCCGAGCAGGTTCGCTGGGGCCAGTACCGCGCCGTCTGGCAATACGTCGAGGGCGCGCGATGCCGTCGAGAGGCACTCCTGAACCACTTCGGGGATCGTCGGCGCGCGACCGCCGGGGTCCCGTGCTGCGACGTCTGCTCGCCGGCGGCCGCACCCGCCGATCCCGGTCCCGCGCGACGAGCGGCGATCGACCCGGCGGCGGTTGGCGGACTGGAGGCGGCAATCATGGACGTCGTCGCGTCGGCGTCGCCGCCGGTGGGCCGAACCCGGGCGGTGGAGATCCTCCGCGGTGGTCGCTCCAAGGTCGTCGCCCAGTACGCCTACGACGCGCTGGCCGGCTACGGGGCCTTTGCTCACCTGCGCTCGGCAGATGTCCTGGGGCGGGTGGACGCGATGCTCGAGGCCGGGCGTCTGCGCTCGACGGGCGGGCGCTTTCCGAAGCTCCGAGCGGCATGAGGGTCGGTGTCCTTGCCTCCGGCGCCGGCACCAACCTGCAGGCGCTGATAGACCGCGTCCACGGGCGTGACGGGATCGAGCTGGTCGCGGTCGGCTCCGACAAGCCCCAGGCCTACGCCCTCGAGCGGGCGCGCCGGGCCGGGATCCCGGTCGGCGTGTTCGAGCGGGCCGACTACGAGAACCGCGCCGAGCGCGACGCGGCGATCGCCGCCTGGCTGCGGGCCCAGGGCGTGGAGCTCGTGGTCCTGGCCGGCTACATGCAGATTCTGGGCGATGACTTCCTGGCCGCCTTTCCCGACCGGATCGTCAATGTCCATCCCTCGCTGCTGCCCGCCTTCCCGGGCCTGAACGCCGTCCAGCAGGCGCTCGACTACGGCGTCAAGGTGTTCGGGGTCACGGTGTTCTTCGTCGACGGTGGCGTCGATACCGGTCCCATAATCGTCCAACAGGCGATTGATCTCCCTACCGCGCAAACCGCCGAGGAGGCGCTCGAGCGCCTGCACGAGATCGAGCACGAGCTCCTGCCCGAGGCGGTGCGCCGGATCGCCGGCGGCACGGTGGCGATCGACCCCGCCAACCCGCGTCGGGTTGTCTCGGTAGAGTCGGACACGGTTATGGACGCCAGCGCCGACCCTGCCAGTGCCCTGCAGATCGGAGTCCCCGACGTTCAAGTCGGCCGTGCGCTGCTGTCGGTCTCCGACAAGACGGGAATAGTCGACTTCGCCCGGGGGCTGGTCGAGCTCGGCGTGGAGATCATCTCCACCGGCGGGACCGCGAGGGAGCTGACCGAGTCGGGGATCCCGGTGCGATCCATCAGCGACCTCACCGGCTTTCCCGAGATCATGGACGGGCGGGTCAAGACGCTTCACCCCAAGCTCTACGCCGGACTGCTCGCCGTTCGCGACAACCCCGACCACGCGGCTGCGGCCGAGGAGCACGACGTCGAGTACGTCGACCTGGTGTGCGTGAACCTGTATCCGTTCGAGCGCACCGCCGCCGAGCGCGGGGTGTCTGACTCCGTCGTGATCGAGAACATCGATGTCGGGGGGCCGACCATGATTCGCGCCGCGGCCAAGAACCACGCTTTTGCCGCGCCGGTGGTCAGCCCGGAGAGCTATGACGCGGTCCTGGATGAGTTGCGCGAAGGTGATCGCCGCCTGTCGATGGTCACCCGCGAGAGCCTGGCCGCCGAGGCGTTTGCCTACACGGCGCGCTACGACACCGCGATCGCCCGCTGGTTTCAGGAGAAGCGCGAGGACTTCCCACCCCTGTTCGTACGGGCCTTTGAGAAGGTGCTCGAGCTCCCCTACGGCGAGAACCCGCATCAGCGCGCGGCCTACTACGAGCAGGTCGGAGCCCGCACGCACGTCCTGTCGATGGTCTCCCAGCTGGGCGGCAAGCCGATCTCGTTCAACAACCTGCTCGATCTGGACGCCGGCCGTCTGCTCCTGAGCGAGTTCAAGATCCCAGCCTGCGTGATCATCAAGCACAGCAATCCGTGCGGCGTGGCCGTCGGACCGACGGCGCTCGAGGCCTACCGGCGCGCGTACGCGTGTGACCCGATGTCAGCCTTTGGCGGGGTCGTGTGCATGAACCGCGCTGTTGACGCCGAGCTGGCCGAAGCTCTGTCTGAGCAGTTCATCGAGCTCCTGTTCGCGCGTGGCTATGAGGGCGACGCGGTCGATGTGCTGGCGCGCAAGCCCAACACACGCATCCTCGATGACCGCGAGGTGCGGACACCGAACATGATTGAGCCCCAGCTGCGCCAGGTGCTGGGCGGGATGCTCGTCCAGGATCGCGACGTGGATACGGAAGAGCGCAGTGAGATGCAGGTCGTCAGTGAGCGCCGGCCCACGGAGGCCGAATGGTCGGAGCTCGTCTTCGCCTGGAAGGTCTGCAAGCACGTGAAGTCAAACGCGATCGTCGTCACCCGCGACCTGGCCACGGTCGGCATCGGTGCCGGTCAGATGAGCCGAGTCGACGCCGTCCGCGTCGCGCTTGAGAAGGCCCGCGACGGCGTCGAGGGTGGGGTGCTCGCCTCCGATGCCTACTTCCCGTTCTCCGACGGTCCCCAGCTCGCGCTCGAGGCGGGGGTGAAGGCGATCATTCAGCCCGGTGGCTCGGTCCGAGATCACCTCACCGTCGAGGCCGTCGACAAGGCCGGCGCGACGATGGTCTTCACCAGTCGCCGCCACTTCCGGCATTGATCATGCCCGGGCGCCCTGAGCGCTGGGGCGGTGACCCCCCATCTCCTTACGAGGAGCAGTTCGGCTTCAGCCGCCTGGTCGTGGCCGGTGACTTCGTTCTCATTGGCGGGACGACGTCGATTGACCCCTCCGGCGTGGTGCTCGGCACCACCGGCTATGAACAGACGCTCGAGATCCTGGACAAGATCAAGCACGAACTAGGCCGCGTCGGCTCCTCGCTGGAGTCGGTGATCCAGCTTCGCATCTACGTCACCGATATCTCCCGTTGCGACGAGATCGGCCGCGCCTTCGGCGACGTGATGGGCTCCGCCCGTCCCCTGATGACGATG
>DASXHG010000024.1:0-5828 GCA_036488625.1 Solirubrobacteraceae bacterium
GCGCCCCGGGCGGCGCGATCCCGGCCGCGCGCTCGGCTTCGATCAGCACCGCCAGCCTGGCCCCCATCGCGTCGATGGTGCGAAACCAGAGCCGGCGCAGGGCGGGGACGGTCGGCCACTCCTCGATCGCGGCGACCAGCAGCGGCTTGTAGCGGGCGCTGATCCGCATCCAGTTGCCCAGGCCTTCCCGAAACGCCTCTTCGATCGGGCGCTCGCCGCGGTCGAACATCGGCTCGAGGCCCTCGGCGACCTCGGCCACGATGCCCCGAACGAGCTTGACCACGACATCCTCCTTGGAGGAGAAGTGCTCGTAGAAGCTGGTCCTCCCCACCTGCGCGGCGGCCAGGATCTGCGCCACGCTCAACTCCGCCAGCGGGGTGGTCTGCAGCAGCTCGGTGGTTGCCTGCAGAACGGCGGCGTGGGTCTTGGGGCGCCGGCCCCGCTTGCGCGGGCGCGAGGCGAGAGCTCGACTAGCGGACACGATGACTCGATGGCGGTACCGCCAAGGATAGTGTCGGCCCAGTCCACCGCCGCTGCGCAGAGCAGCGCTGCGCGACCGCGCTCATACGCCCAGCGAGCGCCCGATGATCTCCTTCATGATCTCCGTCGTGCCGCCGTAGATGCGCGTCACCCGCGCGTCGACGAAGGCCCGGGCGATCGGGTACTCGAGCATGTATCCGTAGCCGCCGTGAAGCTGGACGCAGCGATCGACGACCCGGCCCTGGAGCTCGGTCGACCACCACTTGGCCATGGCCGCATCCTGGGCGGACAGCTCGCCGGCGTTCAGCGCGAGCACGGCCTGGTCGCAGAACACCGTCGCCAACTCGATCTCGGTGGCCATCTCGGCGAGGGCAAAGCGCGAGTTCTGAAACGACCCCACCGGCTGGCCGAAGGCCTGGCGCTCCTTGACGTAGTCCACGGTCGCCCGGAGCGCGCCCCGGGCGGCGGCCACTCCGGCAATGGCGATGCTGAGCCGCTCCTGGGCGAGGTTGGCGGTCATGTAGTGAAAGCCCCGGCCCTCCTCCCCGAGCCGGTTGCGGACCGGCACGCACACGTCCTCAAAGAACAGCTCGGCCGTGTCCTGGGCGTGCATGCCGACCTTGTCGAGGTTGCGGCCGCGCTGGAAGCCGTCCATTCCGCGCTCGATGATCAGCAACGAGATTCCCTTGTGGCGCTCGGACGGGTCTGTCTTCACGGCCGTGATGACCAGGTCGGAATTGATGCCGTTGGTGATGAACGTCTTCGAGCCGTTGACGATGTAGTTGTCGCCTTCCCGGATGGCGGTGGTGCGCAGCCCGGCCAGATCGGAGCCCATCTCGGGCTCGGTCATGGCCACCGCGGTGATCAGCGAACCATCGGCGATGCCGGGCAGCCAGCGCTGTTTCTGCTCCTCGTCGGCCTGGTCGAGGAAGTAGGGCAGGCAGATGTCGTTATGGAGCGTCAACCCGAGTCCGCTGCCGGCCACGCCCGCGACGCCGACCTCCTCCGCGACGATCTGGTTGAAGCGGAAGTCATCGACGCCGGCACCCCCGTAGCGCTCGGGCACCTGCATGGCGAGCATGCCCTTGGTTGCCGCGTCGGCGAACAGCGCGCGGGGGACGATCCCCTCGCGCTCCCACGTCTCGTGGTTCGGAGTGATCTCCTCGGCCACGAACCGCCGTGCCGACTCGCGGTAATCGACGTGCTCAGACTCGAACAGGTTGCGGCGCATCGCGATGCCTCCTAACGGGGGGCCATGCGCAGCCCGCCGTCAATGCGCATGCTTGGCTTCCGAGCGCTCCCTCATCCCCCGGTCAATCTACGTCCTCAGCCGATCTGGCGTCCCGAGGCGCGCAGGCCGAACCACTTGCCGCCAAACTGGGAGACGCCCACGTAGGAGGTCTGACCAGGATTCGTGTCCGCCACGTAGGTGTAGAGCGGGTGGCCGGCGTATGTGACCTGGGTCGTGCGACCGACGCGGATCGTGCCCAGCAGGGAGCCCTTGACGCCGCGCCCGGCCACGGGCCGGCCGTGCGTCGTGTCCAGCGGCCAGATCCCCCGGCAGCCGGAGATCTGCACGCACCGGTCGCGATTGCGGGCGTCGCGGGCGAACGTGTAGAGCGTGAACCCGTGACCGTTGACGAGCAGGTCGCCGCGGCGCGTGTGCCGGACCTGGACCTTGGCGCCCCCCGCCGCCGCCCGAGCCGAGGGAGCGCCGCTGGCGCCGGAGACGGCCGGCGCCAGCGCAGGCAGCGCGGTTGATCCGAGGACAGCAAGGGTCAGCGTGAGGGGCTTGCGGAACATGGACGACCTCCGAGGCGGGTGGAGTGGCGGGTCATGTCTCCCAGACCCCCGCCGGCCAGATTCCTTCCCACCCGCAGAAGGGGATGCGACCGCGCGGCCTCCTCACTGCTCGGACAGGCGCGTAGCATTTGAGACTGTGCCGCGTCTGGACCCGTCCTCGTTGGCTGCGCACATTGACGCGCTGTATCGCGCTGCGTGGGCTCTGTGCGGCTCGCGTGAGGACGCTGAGGATCTCGTCCAGGACACCTTCACCCGGGTCCTGGCCCGCCCGCGAAACGTCCAGGTCGACGGCGAGCGCGCGTACCTGATGCAGGCTCTTCGCAACACGTTCTCCTCCCGGCTGCGCACCCAATCGCGCCGGCCCCGGACGGTGGCCCCGCCGCTCGAGGACACCGCCCCGGATCAGCGCAGCACCGCCCAGCCCGAGCGCGCGGCCGAGATGAACGAGATCTTCTCCGCCATCGGCGATCTCCCCGAGGACTTCCGTCTCGCCCTCGTCGCCGTCGATATCCTCGGCCTCTCCTACCAAGAGGCGGCCTCCGCCCTGGGCACCCGCGAGGCCACGATCACCACTCGGCTATACCGGGCCCGCCAACGGATCGCCCGCGAGTTCAACGGTGAGAGTCCCGAGGGCGCCCCCGGGGCCAAGGCCACCGCCGAGAGCCAACCGGCGCCAGAGAAGCCGGAGGCAGGGCGGGAAGGAAACCGCCCTAACCGGAGTCTCGCTTGATGGAGAGATGGATGCCCGACCCAACAGAATTCCCAGAAGCCGAACAGGAGCGCGCCAAAGCGCTGATCCGCGCCACCGAGGTGAGCGCACCGCCCGCACTGCGGGCCCAGCTCGAGGCGCAGATCGCGGCCGCCGAGCGTAACCAGCGCCACCAGCGAACACCGCGACGGTTTCCCTGGCTCCGAGATCCCGGACGGCCCGCTCGCCCGCGGATCGGCTTTCTTGGGCCCGGGCTGGCCGCGGCGGCGGCGGCGGCCGTGATCGTCGTGATCGCCGTCAGCGGCGGGAGCACGCCCACCCCTCCGAGCGTCGGGCTCGCCGCGGACGCCGCCCTGCAGGCGCCGACGTCGGGTGCGCCGGCTCAGACCGGAGACAGCCTTGACGTGAGCTCGGCCGGGATCGCGTTCCCCTACTGGCAGGCCACCGTCGGATGGCGAGCGGTCGGCACCCGCGTCGACCGCATCCACGGCCGCCGCGTCGTCACCGTCTTCTACAAGGCGCCCCGCGGCGGTCGGGTCGGTTATTCGATCGTCGGCGGTCCACCGCTGGCGGTCCCGTCCGCGCCGGCGATCAATCGCCACGGGATCACCTTCACGGTGTTGAACCGGGCCGGAGCGACCATCGTCACCTGGAAGCGCGATGGCCACACCTGCGTGCTGGCCAGTCACACGGCCGGTCCCCGGCGGCTGATCGATCTCGCTCTCTCGCCGGCCTGAGGCCGGCGGCCGCCCCGCTGGCCTCGCGCGCAGCCCTGCTTGACCGCCCTGCGAAGCTGACAAACAGTAGGTCGGCGACCCCGGGGGGGACATGAGCGAAGCGGCGGCATCGGATCGGACCAAGCGCCTGGCGCTCATCAGCGCCATCCTCGCCTCGACCATCGCCGCCGTTGATTCATCCGCCGTCAACGTGGCCCTGCCCGCCATCGGCCGCGATCTCGGGGGCGGCTTCGCCGCTCAGCAGTGGGTCTCGAACTCCTACCTACTGACCTTAAGCGCGCTCATCCTGCTGGCCGGATCGCTGACCGACAAGCTCGGCGAACGGCGCGTTTTCACGGCCGGGGTGCTCGGTTTCGGGATCGGCTCCGCGCTGTGCGCGGCGGCGCCCACGATCGGCGTGCTGATCGTCGCCCGTGCCCTGCAGGGCGTCTCGGGCGCGCTGCTGACACCGGCCGCGCTGGCCATCATCGTCGCCGTCTTCCCGACCTCCGAGCGGGGGGCGGCGATCGGTCGCTGGACGGCGTGGGGCGGAATCGGAATCCTGGCCGGGCCACTGATCGGCGGCCAGATCGTGGATTCGGCGTCGTGGCGCTGGATTTTCCTCATTAATCTCCCCCTCGTGGTGGCCGCGCTCGCGCTTTCGCGGATCGCGGTGCCGGGGCGCTCGTCACTGAACAGCGATGCGCGGATCGACTACGCGGGCGCCGCGCTGGCCGCCGGCGGCTTGACCGGGATCTCGTTCGGGCTGATCGAGCAACCGGTGCTCGGCCTGTCCGATCCGGCCGTGGTCGGCGCACTGATCCTGGGCGTGGTGCTGCTGACGTCATTTGTCATCCACGAGGCTCGGACTTCGCACCCGATGCTTCCTCTGGACCTGTTCGCACGCCGCAACTTCGCGGTCGCCAACGCCCAGACCCTGTCCATGTACGGGGCGATCGGCATCCTTGGCTTTTTCGTCACCATCTACTTACAGCAGGTGGCCGGCTACAGCGCGCTGAAGTCGGGGGTGACCGGGCTGGTCCCGACCGGTGTCATGTTCGTGCTCTCCGGCCGCATGGGCCGGCTGGCCGATCGCTACGGCTCGCGGCCGTTTTTGACCGCAGGGCCGTTGATCGTCGCCTGCGGCTTCGCGCTCATGCTCCGCTACGGGACCTCGGTGTCCCTATTCGGCGATGTGCTCCCGGCGCTGCTGGTGTTCTCGGTCGGGCTGTCGATGACCGTCGCCCCGTTGACCGCGACGGTGCTCGCCGACGCGCGCGAGTCGGAGGCGGGAATCGCCTCGGCGGTCAATAACGCGATCGCCCGGACGGCCGGACTGATCTCGGTCGCCGCGGTGGGTGCGGTGGTCTCGGCCAGCTACGCCGCACAGCTCAACCATCGCCTCGACCACCGGCTGCCGGCCTCGAGCGCCGCCGCTGTCCAGACGGCCAAGCGTCGCACCTTCGGCGTCATCAACCCGTCCGCGATCCCGGCCGCCCAGCGTCCGTTCGCCCATCACGCCGCGGCCACCGCGTCCGAAGACGCGTTCCACGTGGCGGTCTCGATCGCCGCCGGCCTGCTCGTCATCACCGGACTGGGCGGCCTCGCCATCGAGGGGCGCGGACGCACCCGGGTCACGGCCAGCGACTGCCCCGGCGGGAGCCTGGCCGGCGCGCCGCGAGCGGCAGCGGATTGCGATCCGTTCCAGATACAGGCCGAGGCCAGCGGCAACGGGGAAGCCAAGGTCCCGGCGGCGGCCGGGGCTGGGGACGCCGCTCCCGACTAGTGTCGTGAGTCGGAAATTCGTGAGCAGTCTCGAGAGTGGCTGGGCGTGGATGACGGCTGGCGAGGACCTAAGTCGTACTGGTGGTCCGGCGTGGTCCTCGCCAGCTGTCAGGCGCGTCCAGACGCCGCGAGACTGCCATCGAATTTGTGACTCGGGACGCTAGGCGGGGCCGGCCAGTGCCACTAGGCTGCCTGTGGTGACGCGGGTTGCGGTCGTGGGACACGTGGAATGGGTCGACTTCGTTTCCGTCCGCCGTTTCCCCGAGCGCGGCGCGGTCACCCCCGCCGAGGACGCGTTCACCCACGCCGGCGGCGGCGCCGTCGTGGCGGCGGCC
>DASXHG010000238.1:0-3875 GCA_036488625.1 Solirubrobacteraceae bacterium
GGGACCGCGCGCGACGTGCTCGAGGTCGCCGTCGCCGCCCTGCCGGTCGCCTTCCTGGTCGTCGTCGCCCGCGGCCGTCCGGGCGCGAGCACGGTCGCAATCGCCGGCACGCTGCTGGGCATCTACTGGGTCGGCTTCGCCTTTGCCCACGCCGTCCTGCTGCGGCAGGTCCCCAACGGGATGGGGATCATCATCGACATTCTCGTCGGCACGTTTCTCGGTGACACGGCGGCCTACTTCGGCGGGCGCCTGTTCGGGCGCCGTCCCCTGGCCCCATCTATATCCCCGAACAAGACCGTCGAGGGCCTGTTCTGCGGGATGCTGATCGCGGTCGTCAGCGTGTTCGTGGCCGGAACCTTCCAGCCCTGGCTCAGCCAGAGCGGCGCGCTGTGGCTCGGTCTCACGGTGGCGGTGCTCGGCCCGCTGGGCGACCTGTTCGAATCCGTCGTCAAACGCGACGCGGGAACCAAGGACTCCGGCAACCTGTTCGGCGCCCATGGCGGCGCCCTGGATCGGCTCGACGCCGTGCTCTTCACGATCGTGGGCGGCTACTACGTGTGGCTTGCGATCATGTAGCGAGCCGGCGGCCTAACCGGCAGTAAACGACCCCGGCCTAGAATCACGCCCCGTGTCACGGAGGCTGATCATCCTCGGGTCGACAGGCTCGATTGGAGTCCAGGCCCTCGACGTGGTGGCTCGGTCAGAAGGTGCCCTGGAGGTCGTGGGGCTGAGCGCGGACCGCGGCTGGGAGCGCCTGCTCGAGCAGGCTCAGGCGAACGGCGTCAAGCGGATCGCGCTGACTGACCCCGACGCCGCCGCGCGGGCGGGGGAGAACTGGACGGGGGAGACCTTGACCGGCCCCGACGGCCTCGTGCGACTCATCACCGAGGCCGAGTGCGATCTCGTTCTCAACGCGATCGTCGGCTCGGCCGGGTTGGTGCCGACCGTGGCCACGCTGGGCGAGAGGATCGACCTCGCCCTGGCCAACAAGGAGTCGCTGGTCGTGGGCGGGGAACTCGTCACCCAGCTGGCCGAGGCCACCGAGTCGACCATCATCCCGGTGGATTCCGAGCACTCCGCGCTTCATCAGCTGTTGGCCGCGGAACGACCGGGCACCGTCGACCGGCTGATCCTCACCGCCTCGGGCGGGCCGTTCAGGGGACGGCAGGCCTCAGAGCTCGAGGACGTCACCGTCGAGCAGGCCCTGGCTCACCCGACTTGGGCGATGGGCGGGAAGATCACGATCGACTCGGCCACCCTGATGAACAAGGGGCTCGAGCTGATCGAGGCCCACCATCTGTTTGGCACCCCGTATGACGCGATCGACGTCATCGTCCACCCGCAGTCGATCGTCCACAGCCTGATCCAGCTCTGCGACGGGGCGACGATGGCCCACCTCGGTTACCCCGACATGCGGGTCCCGATCTCCTACGGTCTGCACTACCCCGAGCGCGTGGACGTACCGATTCGCCCGCTCGATCTGGCCGAGCTTGGGGCGCTGACCTTCGAGCCCGTCGACAGCGAGACCTTCGCCTGCCTGCGCCTGGCCCGGGAGGCGGGGATCACCGGCGGCACGGCGCCCTGCACCCTGAATGCGGCCAACGAGGTGGCCGTCCACGCCTTTCTGGCCGGGGACCTGCGGTTCCTGGACATCGCCCGCGTGATCGAGGGCACGCTCGAGCAGCTTCCCGCGGGCCAGATTCACTCCTTCGACACGCTGGCGCGCGCCGACAGCGAGGCGCGCCGGGTGGCCGGAGGGCTGATCCGGGCCCGCGCCGGGGCCTGATCAGGCCGCCCACACCGACTTGGCACACTGAGAGCAATGTCCTTCGTACTGGCCTTCCTGGGCTTCGCCGCCCTGATCATCCTCCACGAGGCGGGGCACTTCACGGCCGCCAAGGCGGTCGGGATGCGGGTCGAGCGCTTCTCGCTGTTCTTCGGGCCGATGCCGGTCAAGTTCCGCCGCGGAGAGACCGAGTACGGCGTCGGGGTCATCCCGCTCGGGGGCTACGTGAAGATCACGGGCATGAACCCCAACGAGGCGATGCCGGAGGAGGCGCGCCCGCGGGCCTATTACAACCAGAAGGTCTGGAAGCGGGTCGTCGTCATCCTGGCCGGCCCGGCGGTCAACCTTGTCATCGCCTTTGCGATCTTCTTCGCCGTCGGGCTCTCCCAGGGCGAGACGGTCGCCGTCCAGCACCACGGACAGCCCGTGTTCTCGCATCACGTGCAATCTCTGGTGCCGCCGGCCTCGCGGTATCTCAAGCCGGGCGATGAGATCGTCGCCGTGGACGGGCGGCGCAACCTGACCGTCCCGCAGATCACCGACGAGATCACGCGCCACCGCTGCGCCGGCACCCCGGTCAACGGCTGCCAGGCGACGACGCCGGTGAACATCCAGGTCCTGCGGGGCAAGTCCCGGCTCTCGTTCACCATCTATCCCCGCTACAGCGCCGTGGCCAAGAAGACGCGGGTGGGCTTTGCCTTTCCGGTCTTCACCTACACGCGGCCGATCGGGGCCGTCACGGCGGCCTCAGACAGCGTGAGCTACATGTGGCGGGTGACCAAGGAGACGGTGAGCCGGATCGTGCAGATCTTCAAGCCCCAGGATCGCCGCCAGCTGCACGGTGTCGTCGGGGGATACACCGTCGTTCAGGAGACGATTGCCACCAGCCCCACGCTCGCCCTCGAGTTGCTGGGGTTGATCTCGCTGTCGCTGGCCGTGGTCAACCTGTTCCCGTTCCTGCCCCTTGACGGCGGACACGTTTTCTGGGCCGTGGCCGAGAAGGTCCGCGGTCGCCGGATCCCGTTCGCGATCATGGAGCGCGCGGGGATCGTCGGCTTCGCACTGATCATGGTTCTGTTCGTGATCGGGTTCTCAAACGACATCAGCACGCTGACCGGTCCGGGCTTCGGACCGCACTGAGCCGGACGTAACCGCAGGCGGGCCACGCTGCGGTAGGTTCCGTGCAGCGGGCCCACGAGGAGGAGACCATGGAGAGCAGCAGCACCCTGGCCGGCCGCAGCCGCGCCGTGCAGTCATCGACGCTGACCGAGGCGCTGCGCCACACCGCGGCTGACCATCCCGAGATCGTCGCCGTGCGCACGCCCGATGACGGGGTTTCGCTGACCTGGGGCGAGGTCCTCGAACGGGCCGAGCGGATCGCCGGCGGCCTGTCCAGCCTCGGGATCGGGCGCGGGGATTGCGTGGCCATCATGCTCGGCAACCGGCCCGAATTTCACCTCGCCGATCTGGGGGCGGTGCTGCTCGGGGCCATCCCGTTCTCGGTCTACGTCACCTACCCGCCGGATGAGATCCGCTTCCAGCTCGAGGATTCAGAGGCCCGGGTGGCGATCGTCGAGCAGGCCTACCTCGCGGTGATGCTGGCCGCCCGCTCGGGGACCGCGCTGGAGCATGTGATCGTCGTTGACGGCGACGCCCCGGAGCAGACGCTGTCGCTGAGCGAACTCGAAGCCGCGTGCCCGGAGGGATTTGATGCCCGCGAAACCGCGGATCGGGTCCAGCCCGATGACGTCCTGACGCTGATCTACACCTCGGGCACGACCGGCCACCCCAAGGGCGTGCAGCTGACCCACCGCGCGGTCATGTTCGCCGCCCGCACGGTCGAGGAGATCATCAGCCTGCCCCTCGGATCGCGTGTCATCTCGTGGCTGCCCGCGGCCCACATCGCCGAGCGCAACGCCCATCACTACATCCCGATCGTGTTCGCGGGGACCGTGACCTGCGCGCCCAACCCGCGGGAGGTGCTCTCCTACCTGCCCCAGGTGCGGCCCAGCTGGTTCTTCGCCGTGCCTCGGATCTGGGAGAAGCTTAAGGCCGGACTGGAGGCGATGCAGGCCGCCCAGCCCGAGGA
>DASXHG010000240.1:0-4635 GCA_036488625.1 Solirubrobacteraceae bacterium
GATCTCATAACGATCGCGCTCGGCGTTGTAGGTCGCGAGCGAGGACCAGAAGCGCGCGATCTCGAGCATCATTTCGGCGCCGTGGTCGACCATGAACTCGGTGTCCGCGGTCGCTTGGTAGTAGCGCCAGACGTTGTAAAAGATCGCCGCGTTGACGTGGCGCTGGTTGTGACTGAGGTCCGGCTCCCAGCGCCCGGAGAGCGGGTTGAGGTGGACGCGTTGGGTCTCCTCCCGACCGTCGCTGCCGCTCTGCCATGGGAACATGGCGCCGCGGTAGCCGGCCGCCTGGGCAGCGCGGCGGGCCTCGCCGAGGCGGCGGACGCGGTAGAGGAGCAGCCCCCGGGCGACGCGGGGCAGGCGCGAAGTCAGGTAGGGAAGGACATACAGCTCGTCCCAGAACACGTGGCCGCGGTAGGCCTCACCGTTGAGCCCGCGAGCGAGCACCCCGGCGTCCAGGTCGATGATGTGTGGGGAACAGACCTGGAGGACATGCGCGATGTGCAGGCGGAGTAGCAACTGGACGCGGTCGTCGCGCGGCAAGGCCAGGTCGCAGGTCTCCCATAGCTCGTCCCAGGCGCGGAGGTGGTCGTAGAGCGCCGACGCAAACGGCGGGGAGCCGCGGACCGAACGTCCGGCACTGCCGAGCGGCTCGCTGATCGCCCGGTCACGGGATGTGTAGAAGGCGACCATCTTCTCGATCCGCACCGGCGCGCTCTCCCGCGCGTCGAAACTGAGCGCGTGCTGGATGTAGTCCTCCATCTGGTACAGGTCACGCTGGGCCTCCACCAGCCGTTCGCCGGAGAACACGCGGGTGCGCGCGGCTTGGGCCACGTAGATCCGCGACTGGCGAGTCCGCGCCATCAGCCCGATCACCTCCGCTCCGAACGTCCGCGGGAGGCTCGGCTGCAGGTGGCGGCCCTCGAGCTCTCGATAGCGGGCCACGCCCTCGTTGTTGATGCGAGCGTCGAGAGCGGAGACGATCTCGAGCCGCCCCGACCAGTTCTGTGGCGTCAGCGTCCATTCGATCCCGGCCTGGTGTGAGTCGGCCATGCTCACGAAACGGCGGGTCCGCAGCGTCGTCTCACGGCCCCGCTGGTCGCGAAACTGCAGCTCGCGCGCCACGACGGCCCCACGGATGTCGTACTCGTGGCGATAGGACAGCAACTCGACCTCGTCGAAGCGCAACACCTCGTCACTCTCGATCTTCAGCTCGAGCACGGCCCAGTTCGGCATGTTGACCAGGTCCTCGTTGAGGACCGGGATCCCACCGATGATCGTCGTCTCGCGGTTGTAGCCGCCGTGGACGTAGGTCCCTGGGTAGTGGACGCCGTCGACGTGTTCCCACTCGGCGAAGCCTCGCGCGCAGAAGTAGCCGTTGCCGGTCGACGTCAGTGCCTCCCGTAGGCCCTCCTCCGGGGGGTCGTACGCGTCGTAGGCAATCGTCCAGTCGGTCCTCATCGAACGCTCAGCGTCCGCCTTTGGTGATCAGGTTGCGGATCCTCGTATCGAGTGGCCACGCCGGCCGTCGGGTTCGCGAGGGTCTTGGCGGCGACCACGAGCGTCAGGTGCGTGAAGGCCTGCGGGAAGTTTCCGATCAGCCGCTTGTGGGCGACGTCGTACTCCTCTGAGAACAGACCCAGGTCGTTGCCGAGCGACAGCAGCCGCTCGAACAGCTCTCGCGCCTCATCGGCGCGGCCGTTCATCGCCATCGCCGTCACGAGCCAGAACGAGCAGGCCAGGAACTGAGCCTCGTTGCCGGGTAGGCCGTCGTCGGTTGACGTGGTCGAGTAGCGAGAGATGAACCCGTCATGGCCGAGCTCGTCCCGCAGCGCGTCGATCGTGCCCGTGACCCGGTGGTCGGTGCCAGGCAGGAAGCCGACGATCGGGATCATCAGCACCGCGGCGTCGAGCTCCTGGGATCCGTAGTACTGGGTGAACGTATTTCGCTTCGGGTCGTAGCCCTTGTCGAGCACCTGCTTGTGAATGCGGGCGCGAATCTGCTTCCAGCGCTTGAGCGGAGCCTCCAGCTCGAACCGCTCGACCAGGCGCACCGCGCAGTCGAAGGCCAGCCACGCCATCACCTTCGATTGCACGAAGTGCCGGCGCGGACCTCGGATCTCCCAGATCCCGTCGTCGGGCTTCTCCCAGGCCGTTTCGAGGTACTCGACGAGCGCGCGCACGCGCGGCCAGCTGTGGGCATCGGTGGTCCCCGTGACCATGCTGGTCGCATAGGCCACGCCGGCAACCTCGCCGAAGACATCGAGCTGGAACTGCTTGGCGGCCGCGTTACCGACCCTCACCGGACGCGAGTCCTCATAGCCGGGCAGCCAGTCGAGCTCGATCTCTTCGAGCTGGCGCTGTCCCTCCGTGCCGTACATGATCTGCAGCTTCGAGACGTCGCCGGCGCCCGCTCGCAGCGCCCAGCGTCCGAAGGCGAGCGCCTCGTCGACGTAACCGCCCTCGAGCAGCGCGTCGAGGGTCAGGACCGAGTCGCGCAACCAGCAATAGCGGTAATCCCAGTTACGCACGCCACCGAGCTCTTCGGGCAGCGACGTGGTCGGAGCGGCCACGATCGCGCCCGTCTCCTGGTCGGTGAGCGCCTTCAGGGTGATCAGCGAACGCACTACGGCATCGCGCCACTCGCCGCGGTAGGTGCAGCGCGAGGACCAGTCGCGCCAATACGCCTCGGTTCGGGCGAGCGCGGAATCGGGGTCCTCGACCGCCGGCGAGTCCCGATAGGACGGGAACCACATGAGCGAGAAGCGCTCGCGCACGCCTTCGCGGACGGTGAAGTCGGCCACCGTGGTGAGGTCCTCCCCGTGCGTTTCCACGGTCGTCGACAGATGCAGGGCGTTGGGACCTCCCAATGCGAGGATCCCATCGGCGGTCCGCTCAACCCACGGGACGAGTGACCCGTAGTCCAGACGCGCGACGAACTGCATGTGCATCGGCACCTCGCCATGCACCCCTTCGACGATCCTCACCAGCTGTGGTGCACCGCCGTCGCGCAGGGGCATGAAGTCGATCACCCTGGCCGAACCAGTGTCGGTCTCGAACTCGGTCTCCAGGATCAGCGTGCCCTCGCGGTAGCGCCGGGATACGCGGCGCGCCGGGCCCGACGGGCATAGCAGCCAACGACCGTTCTCCTCATTACCGAGGAGCGCCGCAAAGCATGCCGCCGAGTCCGTGCGCGGAAGGCACAGCCAGTCGATCGATCCGTTCCGTCCCACGAGCGCGCTCGTCCGGAGGTCACCAATCAGGGCGTACTCCTCGATCTTCATTGGTTCCCCCTTCGGTGGGCCACGGGATTGTGTGCCGGCCGGGAGGACGGCCGGCACCCCCAACGCTACGGCCAAAGCCGGGCGCGCCCTAACGCTTCTTGGGCCGCGCGCCAGAACCCAGGGGTATGGCAGGCTCGCGTGCCTGCGATCAACACAAGTTATGTCGAGCGCAAGCCGTTGGTTTTGGGCCATCCCGGTCGTCCTTCCAGATTGACGAACATGCCATACGTCATCTGTAGCCATTGCCACGTGACGAGCTACGTGTCGCCATCTCACCTCCAGCGCAGCGAGCCCTGCCCAGCATGCGACGCGCCGCTCAGCACACGGGCGACCACCGTGGCGCCGGCCCTGGCCCAGGCGCGGGCGGTCGCGCTGACTGCAGCCGCGGGGAGCGGCCTGGACCGAGAGGAGACCTCATAAGCGAACGGAATGAGCGGCCCGGACAGTTCGTCTAGGAGCGGCCGCTGCGAGCCGTCAGGGCTTTTCCATGCCCGACTCTGAACCCCCTTCTGCCTCGCCCCGAGGGTCGGACTCATCGGCAACTCAGAGCCTGTCGGCCTCGAGAAAGCGTTTGACGCTGGTGGCGACCATTCTCGGGTCCAGCATCGCGATTCTCGACAGCAGCGTGGTCAGCGTCGCGCTGCCGTCGATCCAGCGCAGCCTTGGCGGCGGACTCGCCGGTCAGCAGTGGGTCAGCAATGCCTACCTGCTGACGCTCGGGTCGTTGATCCTGCTCGGTGGGTCACTGGGCGACATCTTCGGCGAGCGCCGGGTGTTCGTGGTCGGAGTGGGCGGTTTCGGCGTGGCCTCTGTGCTGTGCGCGCTCGCACCGTCGATCGGGCTGCTGATCGCGTTTCGCGCGCTGCAGGGGATCGCCGGCGCGCTCTTGACCCCGAGCTCGCTGGCCGTGATCGTCGCGACCTTTCCGGAGCGCGAGCGCGGCCCCGCAATCGGGACCTGGACCGCGTGGGGAACGATCGCCGGGGCGCTCGGCCCGCTGCTGGCCGGAGCGATCCTCAACGTCGCTTCCTGGCGATGGATCTTCGTCATCAACGTGCCGCTGGTCGCCGCATGCCTGTGGCTGATCCTGAAAGCAGTTCCGGCCACCCGCCCCACTGACGCCAGGCGAAAGGTCGACGTGGTCGGTGCGGCGCTGTGCGTCGTGGGGCTCGGCGGTGCCGTGTTCGCCCTGATCGAGCAACCGCGCCTGGGGTGGTCGAACCCGGCGGTGAGCGTCTCTCTGATCGGAGGAGTGCTCAGCTTCGCTGCCTTCCTGATCTATGAGTCGCGCGCGAAAGACCCGATGCTGCGCCTCGACCTCTTCCAGAGCAGGAACTTCGCCGTCGGCAACGTC
>DASXHG010000273.1:0-2609 GCA_036488625.1 Solirubrobacteraceae bacterium
CACGTTGATCACGCTGATCGTCCGGCCGGCGGCGCGGCGGCGGGCGATGTCGGCGATCGAGGAGCAGATTGACAGTTCGTGCACGGTTCCACACCTACCGCCAGGGGACGATCTCTGCAAGTGCCGGGCTGCTGCCGTAGCCGGCTGGCCCTTGCGATAAGTCGGGAAATCCGGATTCGGCCCGATGTTACTTAGCGGACATTTGATAGCGTAGTGTGACACTTCTTCGCACTACCGACAATATTTATGCTCAAATCTGATAGACACTTTGCCTCCGCGATAGACACATCCAAGCGTCCCGGCCATAATCTGCGCAAAGACGTTGTGGCGGAATCACAAACCGGCGCAAATTGTCCAACGCGGCGTTAGGGGGCAGCCGGCCCAGGCGCGCCGCTCCCTCTGGACCGGCGCAGGAGTCATCGTGGCCTTTGCATCGGCGCGGACTTTACCCCGACAGGTCGCGCGCCTCCTGATCGCGACGCAGCACGCAGAAACTCTCGCGAAGATCAGCGCGAGCAGCATTACTCGCGCCGTCGAGCGCGACATCCCCCAGACCCCTCGCTGGGTACACCCGGGTGATCGACCGGATCACGGCCATGCGCCGGCGCCGCCCGAGGCTGATCGACGAGGTGGTGACGCTCGCGCACGGCGCCAGCGGCAAGTCCTCGGCGGCGCTTGTCGACGCGGTCTTCGTCGCGGCGTTCAGAAACCCGGAGCCAGGGCAGCTGGATCGTGGACATGGTGGTTGGCGATCCGCTGCCCCGGATCTGCTGAACAGGCCGAATCCGCTGGATCACTGAATTTAAGGAAGGAGAGCCTCATGTGCCTCGGGATTCCGGGACAGGTGATCGAGATCAGCGACCCGGACGCCTACCTGGCCAAGGTCGACGTCAACGGGATCAAGCGCGCGATCAGCGTCCGGCTGCTGGCCGACCGCGGGATCGACATCGGCGACTGGGTGCTCGTCCACGTCGGCTTCGCGATGGCGAAGATCGACGAGCGCGAGGCCACCGCGACCCTGGACGCCGTCACGCGGATGGGCAAGGCGTACACCGACGAGCTGGACGCCTTCCGCTCTACCGGAGTCGCCTAGCGGACCAGGCGGGGGCCAGGGTCCGTTCGGACAGATCGCCTTTGGTTTTTTTGCACGTCCATCGCTGAGGGGGGATGAGATGAAGTTCGCGGACGAGTTCAAGGACCCGGCCGCCGCGCGCGGCCTGGTGAAATCGATCACCGAGCTGGCAGACGACGGGGAATACAGGTTCATGGAGGTGTGCGGGGGGCACACCCACGCGATCTACCGGCACGGGCTCGAGCACCTGCTGCCGCCGTCCATCGAGCTGGTGCACGGGCCGGGCTGCCCGGTCTGCGTGATCCCGATGGGCCGGGTCGACGACGCGATCTGGCTGGCGGGCCGGCCGGACGTCATCTTCACCACGTTCGGCGACATAATGCGGGTGCCCGGCAGCGATGGGTCGCTGCTCGAGGCCAGGGCGCGCGGCTGCGACGTCCGGTTCGTGTACTCGCCGCTCGACGCGCTGAAGATAGCGGTCGACAACCCGGCCAAGCAGGTCGTCTATTTCGCGGTCGGGTTCGAGACCACCGCGCCCTCCACGGCGGTCACGCTCGCGCGGGCCAGGCAGCTCGGCACGGCCAACTTCAGCGTGTTCTGCAATCACGTCACGATCGTGCCGCCGATCAAGGCCATCCTCGACTCGCCCGACCTGCGCCTGTCCGGCTTCATCGGGCCAGGTCACGTGTCCACTGTGGTCGGCAACCGGCCGTACCGGTTCGTGCCCGAGGTGTACGGCAAGCCGATCGTGGTGGCCGGGTTCGAGCCGCTCGACATCCTGCAGGCGGTCTACATGCTGCTGGCGCAGCTCCGCGAGGGCCGCTGCGAGGTGGAGAACCAGTACTCCCGGGTGGTTCGCGACGAGGGAAACCCGGCTGCGCTGGCGCTGTTGGCTGAGGTCTTCGAGCTGCGATCACACTTCGAGTGGCGCGGTCTCGGGTTCATCGGCCAGAGCGCGCTCAAGCTCACCGGCGCCTATGCGGAGTTCGACGCCGAGCTGCGCTACTCGCTGCCGGGGCTGCGCGTCCCCGATCCGAAGGCCTGCCAGTGCGCCGAAGTGCTCAAGGGCGTGATCAAACCGCGGGAGTGCAAGGTGTTCGGCACCGCGTGCACCCCGGAGACCCCGATCGGCACCTGCATGGTCTCGCCGGAGGGAGCCTGCGGCGCGTACTACAGCTTCGGCCGCCTGCACCGGGAGACGGCGGCGCTCGTCGGCCAGCAGCGGACGGCCGCCCATGGCTAACGAGCCGCCGGCCGGGAAGGCCGGGGAGAGGCTGTTCGCCCGGTACGCGTACGCGCCCAACCATTTGGGCTACTGCGGGCCGGCCGACTCGGCCGCGCTGGCCGAGCTGGCCTCGACGGGACACACCGACGCCGACGTCCGGTCGATCGCCAGCAGGTTCTCCGGCGCCTGGCCCTACCTCTGCGTGCTGGCCGAGCTTGCGGGGATCGCCGACCCGCTGGACGAACGGGTGGTGCGAGCCTACTGGACCGGGTCCTCGCTGCTCGACGAGGTGGATCGGCCGAGGTTCTGGCG
>DASXHG010000308.1:0-9003 GCA_036488625.1 Solirubrobacteraceae bacterium
CCGCTCGCGCTGCCCGGGATCATCACCGGGATCGCGCTCAACTCGGCCTTCCAGTTCGTGGGTCTCGAACTGTCGCTGCTCACGATCGTGATCGGGCACGCCACGTTCTGCATCGTCGTCGTCTACAACAACGTGATCGCCCGGCTCCGGAGAGAGTCGGGATCGATGTACGAAGCCTCGGCCGACCTCGGCGCACACGGGTGGTTCGCCTTCCGGACGATCACGCTGCCGGTGCTCTCGACCGCGCTGCTGTCGGGGGCGCTGCTCGCCTTTGCCCTGTCCTTTGATGAGGTGATCGTGACTACGTTCACCGCCGGCGCCCAGAACACGCTGCCGCTGTGGATCTTCGGCGCCATCCGGCTCGGCCAGCAGTTGCCGGAGGTCAACGTGGTCGTGGTCGCCGTGCTGCTCTTGACGTTGATTCCGGTCGGGCTGGCCGCGCGCCTGACCGGCGGTGGCGGCGTGACCCGCGGCTCGGCGGCAACCGGGCATATCGTCGAGGCGTAGCCTCACACGATCTTCACGCGCTCTCGGCTACTTTGAGCCCGTGAACGGGCTAGGAGCCACGCCTGCGCGCGGGCCGAGGCTGGGAACCGTCCTCGGGCTGCTGGCCATCCTGGGCTGCGCTCTCGCGGCCATGGTCATCGAGCAGCAGATGATCGGCTGGAACGAGAAGAGCCACTTCGCCCAGGTCCGGGCGTTTGACCACGGGACGCCGATCATCGACGCCTACCACAAGTCGACCGGCGACCGCGCGTTCTACCACGGGCACTTCTACTCCGACAAGGCGCCGGGCATGGCCTTTCTGCTCACACCGATCTATCACCTGATCCGCCTTTTGGGCATCGTGAATCCGGTCGGCAAGGGCATGATTCACCTGCTCGTCGTATTTGCCTGCGTGCTCCCGGTGGCGATCACCCTGCTGCTCGCCTACCGGCTGGTCGAGCGCGGCGATCCCGGACAGGGCGCCGCCGTGGCCGTGACGCTCGGCCTCGGGACGCTGCTGTTGCCGTTTGCGACGATTCTCTTCTCCCACGTCCTGTCCGCCGCGTTGGGGTTCGGCGCCTTCTACCTGCTGTGGCGGGAGCGTGAGCGCGGCGGTGGCCTGTGGCCGATCGCCGCCGCCGGCCTCCTGGCCGGCTACGCGGTCGGGGTCGAGTATCCGCTCGCGCTGCTGGCCGGGTTACTAGGGCTGTTCGTGATCGCGCGCCGTAAACCGATCAAGCCCGCGCTCGCCTACGGCGCCGGACTGGTGGTTGGCCTCCTCCCGCTTCTGGCCTACGACTGGTGGGCGTTCGGATCGCCTCTGCACCTGTCCTATTCCTACGTCGCCGCCAATTCGAGCGGCGTCCTCGGTCTCGGCGCCCCCAGCCTCTGGAATGCCCTGAAGCTCCTGATATCCGGGCGCGGCCTGTTCGTGGTCACGCCGGTCATCGCGGCGGCGGTCGCCGGCATCGCGGTGCTCTACCGGGAGGGCCGGCGGCTGGAGGCGATCGTGGCCGGCACCGTCGCCGGCGCCTATTTCGCCTACAACTGCTGTTACTACCTTCCGTTCGGCGGCTGGGTCCCGGGACCCCGGTTCTTGATCACCGCGCTGCCCTTCCTGGCCGTCCCGCTCGGGGCCGCCTACCGCCGGGCGCCGCTGGCGACCCTGGCCCTGGCGGCGATCTCGGCCGCGACGATGGTCACGGCCACCCTGACCCAGCCCCTGTTGCCGATCACCACCTCAACCGCGAAGTGGACGCACCTGCTCGACGCGGGGACGCTCGGGACCCCCGGGGCAACCGTTCCGGTGTTCGCGGCCCTGGCCGTACTGGCCATCGCCGCCGCCGTCCGGGCCACGCCGCGGTCCCGCGTGACCCGGCGTGATCTCGAGCTCACCGTGCTCGGTGTGGGCAGTTGGTTTGCCATGGAGAGCGGCGCGCAGCCCCTGCTCAGGCATACCCCACCGGGCCTGTCATGGAGTCTCGGCGTGCTCGTGCTGACCGCGATCGCGCTTACGACCGCCGTGGCCTACGTCGCCCGCGGTCGACAGCTGGCCCTGCTGGCCGGAATCCCGCTGATCGCGCTCGCCCCGTGGTGGTTTCGTCATCCGACCCTGATCTTCTGCCTCGCCGCGGCGCTGATCGGGGCGCTGATCGCCTCCGCCCCCGCGCACCGCATCACCCGTTCGGCGTAGCCGGGTCCCCCGCCGAGGCCTCGCCCTCCGAGCCGGCGTCCTCCGACGCGGGTTCCGGGCGCCAGGCGGCCGCGGTGGCCACATCGGTCGGATAGGTGTGACGGGCCTTGAGCAGGAACACGCCGGCGGCGGCCAGGGTGACGAGCATGATCAGGAAGCTGGCCTGGAGGCCGGCGCCCGTGGCCGAGGAGACGACTTGATGGGAGTGGGTCCCGATCGGCTGCTGCGGAGGCGAGAAGCCGGCAATCAGATCAGCCACGGCGCCGAACAGCAGCGGCGCCAGCGCCTGGGCCAGCGATCGCAGCAACGTACGGGTGCTCTCCGCCCGCCCCCACAACCCCGAGGGCATGATGTCGAGCCGAGCGGCGTCCAGCGGCGGGTTGGCGGCCGAGATGAGCGCCGAGCCGGCCACGTCAAACCACACCGCCGAGCCCAGCGACCCGCCGAGGAAGCCCGGGATCAGCAGCGCGGCGGCGCCCAGATAGCAGATCGCCGGCACCCACACCCGGGCTTCGAAACGACCGTGTCGGGTCAACCAATCACTGATCGGACCCCCGATCAGCGTCCCGACCAGGGCCCCGAGCACGAGCAGCCCGAGCACGAGCGTGGCCGTCGCCTGGCTGGCGTGGTAGTGGCCGCGAATGAACACGAGCGCGAACGTCTGCAGGCCGGCGAAGAAGAAGTAACCGAGAGACGAGCTGATGATCAGCAGCGTGTTGGTCGGCACCCTCAGGATGTAGCGAACGGCCTCGCGCAGGTTCATCTTGTCAGGGTCACGATCGAGGATCAGGTCCGGATTGGCCTCAATCCCGCGGCGGCTGGCCGCTTCCTGAGCCAGATCGCGGTCGGCCTGGTCGTCGTCCTCGGCCGAGCTCTCGCCGTCCGGACCGGGCTCGTGAGCCGTGGTGTTGATTTCCAGAGCGCCGGGCTCGAGGCGGCTCTGCCCACCGCGCAGCGGCTCGGGCACCGTCCGCCAAAGCGAGCGGGCCAGGAAGAAGCCGGGCAGGGCGAGCACGAAGAAGGCCACGCGCCACGAGAACGCGCTGGCCAGGGTGCCGCTGATGATGAAGCCGGCCGCGGTGCCGGCGATCTCGCCGCTGAGGATGTAGCCGTAGACGATCGCGCGCTCGCGCGCGGGAAAATAGTCGCCGGTCAGGGACGCGATGGCGGGCCCGGCGGTGGCTGCCACCGCGCCCAAGCCGACCCGGGACAGGAGCAGGGCTGAATACGACGACGCGACCGCGCCGAGGATCGTGGTGGCACTCCAGAGCACCATGCTCAGGGCGAGCATCGGGATCCGGCGGAAGCGATCCACGAGAAGACCGACTGGGAGCACGGCCGCGGCGCCGACCAGCAGGGCGACCGAGTTGAGCAGACCGATCTTGGTGTTGCCGATGTGCAGGGCGGTCTCGAGCTGCGGGGCGACCGCGCCGACGGTGGCGATCTGCGCGCTACTGAGCGCGAGCACACCGCCGAACAGCGCGATGACCCGGGCCCGGGCCGGCCCTCCGACGTATTTGACCACTCGCCCCCGGACCCGACGCCAGATCCAGCTCAGCGCCGCCCCGACCGCCAGCAGCGCGCGGACCGGTAGCGAGTGGGTCCCGGGAGGTCGCTGCTCGCGGGACCCGGCCGGTTCGCGCGCCGGCCCGCGTTCGGACTCAGAGGTGCCCATACGCCATCACCGCTGATCAAGTCTGCCCGATGCTGAGCCGACGGCGACCGGAGGCCCGCCGCCCGGCGGGTTGAAGGGGACGAAAGCTCAGACGGCGTGGGCCATCAGCGGCTCGCTGCCGACCGTGTCGGTCGGGACGCCGTGATGGGCGGCGTAGGCGAACGGGTGATGAAACACATCGACCGGAGATTCGCCGTCGCCCACTTCGAGGCAGAACGACTGCGCGCTGCGGGTGTCCATGACCGAAACCCACAGGCGCCCGTCGTCCTGTGACCAGAGCAGGCGCACCTGGATCCCATCGGTGACCCGAGTGTCCAGCTCGCGAACGGAGGTCAGGGTTTCGGCGGTCATCTCTTTCTCGTTGTCGGCTTCCGGAGGGATTTGGTTTAGGCCTTGGCGCTGGGCCTACCCCGAATCTCCGCCTCGCTACCGACCGGGCGGGGAGATCCAGCTGCCCCGCGCGTGAGCGCCCAACCGGTGCTGAGGGGGGTGGCGCTGGCTCGGCCTAGGAAGGCTATGGGAACGAGCGACCACCCCCCTCTTCTCGGGGGGCACCGAGGCTTGGGTCAGCAGGGCGGATACAGGCAGGGCGCGGGGCTACTGGTAGTGGAGGTGCTCGAGGAGCCGGACATCGCGCCACCGGGCGAGACGTTGGTCGTCGCGGGACGGATCACGTGCCAGACACCTCCGAATGTGTGGAGTCCTTCTCCGGTGGCCGCCCGCTTCTTGCTGTCTAGAGAGAAGGTGTAAAGCGGGTGTCCGTTGAGCGTGACCTGGAAGAACCCGTTCCGGTGCCAGGTTCCGAGCTTGCCCTTGATACCGGCCGCCTTGCTCAGCTTCTTCGGCGAGGACACCTTCACCGGCGGCCAGAACCCGAAGCAACCGTTGGCCTTTGTGCACTCGGCGTGCCCGCGGCGATCGCCGGTCAGGTCGTAGACGGCACGCCCGGCGGAGTTCAGGACGATCGACTCCGTCCGCGTCGTGTGGGTCATCATGTTGGTCACCTTCGCGCTTCGGTCCACCTGAAGCGTCAGCGTTCGGGCGATGGCCACGGCGGCCAGCGATGTGACGCCCACGATCAGGGCGGCGGCCCCGATGGTCACTGCGAAGCGGCGCCAGGAAGACTGCTTGGGGTTGGGCATGCTTGGCTCTCCTCCATCGTTGACGGACCCGCGGAGCCCTCGGACGGCCCCCGGATGGACTTTCACCAGGCCGCTCCACAGCCGGGCCGGTGCGTCCGGATCTGCCGAGCAAGACCCCGGGAACGCTGGTTTCCTTCCCGGCCCAGGGGAAGGTTTGTCTGGCCGCGGAGTCTGAGCCGGTGTGAGCAGATGGATCCTGGAGCGGCGTGCCGATGCTCAGTCGGACCAGCGCCTGGCCGATCGCGCCCGCCGCGGCGATGAGGCGGCCTTTGCCGCCATCGTGGCCCGTTACCACGCGCCGCTGCTCGTCGTGGCTCGCCGGCTGCGCTCTGATGGGCGGGCCGAGGACATCGTCCAGCAGACCTTCTTGAACGCGCTGATCGCGCTGCGCTCGGGCGCCGAGGTCCGGCATCTGCGCGGCTGGCTGCATCAGATCCTGCGCCATGAGGCGAGCCGGGCTCCGAGTTTTACCGACGTCGCCCTCGATCCCGAGCGCGAGATCGGCGGCGCGATGGTCGACGATCACGTCGAGCGTCGCCTGGCCCTGCGTCAGGTCCTGAGCGCGATGGTCGCTCTGCCCGACCGCCAGCGCGAAGCGATGGTGGGGACCGCGCTCGAGGGACGCAGCCGCTCAGCGGTCGCCGAGGCCATGGGCCTGTCCGACGGCGCCGTCCGCCAGCTCGTACACCGCGCCCGGCGGACGCTGCGCGAGGCCGCGTATGCGCTCACCCCGTGGCCGCTGCAGCGCTGGTTGACGCGCCCGGGATCGGGCTCAAGTGGCGGCGCGGGCTCCGACGCCGCCGTCGCCCTGTCGGCTCCTGTGCCGGCCGCGGCAGCCAAGCTGGCTGCGGTGGTCGCCTCCGGGGCGCTGGCGGCCGGGGTCCTCGGCCCGGGCGACCACGGTCGCACCCGCGCTCACCCGCCCGCGCGCGGAGCCACGGCCGCCAAGGTGGTTCATTCCCGAGCGGGCGTCACCGTGTCGGCCGTCGGCGAGCACGTCCGGCTGGCCGATGCCCGGTTCGCCATATCCCGCTTCCAGACGCGCCGCGGCGAGGGCCGCGGGTCGCGGCACGAGTCAGAACGCGGGCACGATCGTGGCGGCGACCGGGACCCCTCGGGCGGAGGGGGACCGGGGCCGAGCTCTGATTCCGGTTCCGGTTCGGACTCCGGTTCCGGTTCGAGCTCCGGTTCTGGCTCGGACTCCGGTTCCGGTTCGAACTCCGGTTCCGGCGGCCGGGGTTCTGGGTCGGGATCCAGCCACGGCGAGACCAGTGGTGGTTCGGACGGGGGCCCGGGGTCGGGCCCGGTCACGACCACGGCCGGCTCGGGTGGTGGCCCAGGACCGGAGACGGTCGCCACAACGAGCAGTTCCGGCGGCGGCCCGGGACCCAGCCCGACGACCACGGTCAGCCCGGACGAGGGCTCGGGAACGAGCACCACCGGCGGCCCGGACGGGGGGTCGAGCACCACGACCAGCTCCGGCGGAGGATCGACTTCCGGTCACTAGCGTGACCTTTCCGGCCGGCGGCGCTCTTCAGATCCGTAACCCCACTCACCAGGCGCCGCGGATCAATTGCGGCGCGGAGGAGGCTCCATGAGACGGATCATCTATCCCCTGCTGGCCGGTATCGCCCTTCTAGGCGTGGCCGTGACCCCGGCCCTGGCCCGCCAGCACGATCACCGCGCCCATGAGCGCCGGCACCATGAACGCCGCCACCATGAGCGCCGCCATCACCACGCCCGGATCCGGCATCGGACCTTCGGTTCCGCCGCCGGCACCAGCGGCACGACGAGCACCAGCAATGACAACGCCGGCACCGTCTCCTCATTCACCAACGGTGTCCTGACCATCACCCTGCACGACGGCTCGATGGTCAGTGGCGCCGTCAACCGCGACACCAAGATCGAGTGTCGGGGGAACGGGGCCCGCGGCGACCAGGACCCCGGCGACAACGACGCCGGTGAAAACGCCGGCGAGCGGGCTCACGACGCGCGCTCCGGCGGCGGAGATAGCTCCGGCCGCGACGACAACCCCGGGGCCGGCGACGAGGCCCAGGGCGAGAACGACAACCCGGGTGACGACGACAACAACGACAACAACAACGATGAGATGCAGAACTGCAGCTCGTCGGCCCTGACGCACGGGACGGTCGTGCGTGAGGCCGAGCTCGCCGTGGGCTCGGGCGGCGCGCGCTGGGACAAGGTTGAGCTCCTGGGCACCGCGACGAACGGCGGTGAGGACTCCTGATCGGGTCTGCGGCCTGAGGCGGCTCCCAGCCTCGGAGCCACCTCCTCAAAGCCGCAGGTCAAGGGCGGCGGTCTCTATCCCCGGGGCCGCCGCCCGCTTCTTGGCGCCGGGAAGGATTTACGGGTGCTGGGGTCTGTGTTGGAGCCATGAGAATTCGATCCACAGCCCTCGCCGGTCTGCTCGTCCCAATCGCCGGCATCCTTGTTACCGCCTGCGGCAGCAGCTCGTCTGCGTCGCACGCCAAGCCGATCGCCGCGGCGGCCAGCACGGTGAGCAACCCCCAACCTCCCGCCGCGCATCTGCGCATCCTCAGCCCCCGCCCGGGCGCCCACACCGGCCGGACGGTGATCGTCCGCGTGCGCCTCACCGGAGGTGGCTCCCCGGGCCGCCGGGCCTTCGTCTACCGCCTCGATCGCCATCACCCGAAGCGCGCGGGGGCCCTCTTCACCCTTCGACATCTTCAGTCCGGGCGCCACCGGCTGGTGGTCAGCTTCGACGACGGGGCCAAGGCCAGCGCCGCCATCGCCTTCACGGTCAAGGCGCCCGAGCCCCGACCCGCGGCAGCTCCGGTGCCAACGACCGCAGCCGCGCCCGCGCCGACCACGTCGACCGCTGCCGCTCCGCCGGCCAGCACGCCCACCACTGCCCCACCCCCGCCGGCCACGAGCACCACCACCGCCTCTCCGCCACCCAAGCCGCCGGCCAGCGGTATACCGCAGAACAATGGCGGCGACGGGGATGCCGATAACAACGGCGGCCCCTCGGACGGAGATGGAAATATCTGATGTCACAAGAACAGAGGTCGAAAAACATGTCCACAACCCTGATTAGCCGTCCCCGAGCCTGGCTCGCCGCCTCCATGGTCGCCGCCGCTCTCCTCCTGGCCGCCTGTGGTGGGGGCTCCTCCACCTCATCGGCCTCCGGCGCGGCGGCCGCCAGCTCGTCGACCACGTCGTCAGCCCCGGCCTCCTCCACGTCGTCGAGCGCATCGTCGGCCAAAGCGTCCGGTATTCCGCAGGGCGCGAACGCCGGTGACGGTGACAGCGACAACCATGGCGGTCCCTCGGACGGAGACGGCAATATCTAGTGTCCGCCCACGTCGGGAGTTGAGGCCCGCGCTTGCCCTGTTTGCCGTCGTCGCGGCTTGTCTCGCCGTGGCCGGCTGCGGCTCCTCGTCAACCACACCCGCCGGCTTCGCTTGGGTCAAGGCCTCGGCGACGCCGGCGGGTTGGCACCAGGTCCGTATTCCCGCCGGCGACGCGATCTCGTTCCCGCCCGGCTGGAGACCGATCAGGACCGACCATGGGACCGCAAGCCGGGCTCTATTGGGCGGCCACGGTCAGTTCGTCGGCTATCTGAATCTGACCCCGTCGGTGCCCCAGGAGAAGCTTCGGACCTGGGCGCGGTTCCGCGTCGATCACAACGGCGACGAGAACGACACGCACGTGCGTGCTCTGGCCAGTGGTCGCGGGCTGCACTTCGCCGGCGGTCAGGGCGCCTGCGTGCGCGATGGCTACATGACCGAGTCCTCGGCGCACTTCATCGAGATCGCCTGCCTGATCGTCGGCCAGCACCGCAGTGTCGTGGGCGTTGGCGCCGCACCGCCCGAGGCTTGGCACCAGGTGTCGGCCCAGCTCGAGCGGGCGCTGGCCAGCATTCGGACCTGACGCCGGGCCGAGCCGGCGCCTGACGCTAGGCCGCGGGCGCGGGCGCGCCGACTACGGCCTCGTCGCGCATCACCTCGGTCACCGGCACTCCG
>DASXHG010000333.1:0-4121 GCA_036488625.1 Solirubrobacteraceae bacterium
AGCGCATCGCCCCAGTGCTCGACGTGAAGCCGGCGACCGGCGGCGGCATTCACGGCCGCGCACACGTCGCCGGCAGCGCTGACATCTGGCAGCGAGGTCCGCAGCGCCGCGTCCGCGGCGATCGCGCGGCCGTCGAGCTCCGCCCCGGCCATCGCGGCCAGCTCCGACCGTGGGGCCACCCCGGTGGCCATGATCACGATCCCGGAATCGCTGGCACGCTCACCCGCCTGCACCCGCAAGCCGTCGCCGGCCCGGTTGATCCGGTCGACCGCCGTGCCCAGCTCGAGCTCCACGCCGAGCTCGAGCAGCCAGCCCCGGATCTTCTCGGCCGCCTGCTCGCCGAGGCGGGACACGTTGGGAGCGGATTCATCGGAGATCAGCATCACCGGATGGCCGAGAGATCTCAGTGACGCGGCGATCTCACAGCCGATGAAGCCCGAGCCGATCACTGTCACCGCCGCGGCTGGCCGCAGCCGCCGCTGGAGCTCGCGCAGATCATCGAGCGAGCGCAGCGTGCGCACGCGGGGATCGTCGGCGCCGGGAATCGGCAGTCGAACGGGCTCGGCGCCGGTGGCCAGCAGGGAGGACCGGTATTCGAGCTCGCGGCCGCCGGACAGGGTGACGCGGTGGGCGGTTGGATCGAGGGCCACCGCGTGTCCGCTCACCAGGTCGACCTCGTGGTCGGCGAGCCACGCCTCCTCCTCGAGGGGCAGCTCCTCCTCATCCATCTCCCCACGGAGCAGCTCCTTGCTCAGGGGCGGCCGGTTGTAGGGCATGCGGCGCTCGTCGGCGACGATCGCCACCGGTCCGAGTCCGGCCGCATCCCGGAAGGCCCGGGCCGCCGAGAGGCCGGTCGGACCGCCGCCGACGATAAGCAGGGCGTAGGGATCGCTCATCGTCGCTCGAAGACGTCGAGGAGGTACTCGTCAGTGGGTGCGCAGGCCACCAGCCGGGCCCAGTCCGCCCGGCGCAGGCGGGCGTGAACCTGCTCGGCCGTGAACGGGCGCTCGGGACCCGCCGGGCGCCAGTGAACCGCCACCAGTCGCGCGCCGGGCCGCAGGCGGTCGCCGAGCGTCGACAGGGTGGCCTCGAGATCGGGCGCCTCGAGGTAGTAGAGGATCTCCGAGGCCACAACGAGGTCAAACGAGCGAGACGGAATGTCAGCCGGAATTGAGCCCAGCCGGACCTCAACCTGAGGCTGGGAGGCGAGTCGCGCGCGAGCCACGTCAACCGCGGTGGCGGCGGCGTCGATGCTGACCAGCCGCCGGCATCGCGGCGCGAGGGCAGCGGTGAACACGCCGATCGACCCGCCGAGCTCCAGCGCCTCGGCAAACGGCCCCGGTCCGCAGGCGGCGAGCGTGGCCGCGTACTTCGTGCGCTCATAGAGAGAGCTCTCGTAGCCCCATGGGTCTGGGTTGACCCGGTACAGGGCCTCAAATTCTGCGCTCGCCATGTGCGCCACCAGCGTCCTCACATCCTCCGGCCGAGGATGCTCTCACCGGCGCGAGCGAGCAGCGGATCGAGCCGATGCTGAAGGAGAAACACCTCCAGGTCACGTCGCGCGCGGTCAAGCGTCCCGCCGTGGGCAAACGGCCGCGAGCCGCAGGCTCTGGCCGCCTGGTCGAGCAGAGACCGGCAGGCATCGGCGATCGCCGCGCGCCCGTGGAGCGCGACCGCGGGCAGGTCGGCAGAGGACGTGTCCATGGCCCGGGCGGCGGCATCCATCCAGACCGAGATCGTCCGGTGGGCGGTGAGAATGTGGCCGGCGGCGAGGCTCTCGAGCGGTCCTCGGGTGGATCGGCCAGCGAGTTCGCCCAGCGCGGCTCCGACCGCGGCATCAGCCATTCCCGCCCACGAGGCCGCCGTCCGCAGGGCGTCGCGCCCGAACCAGGGTTGGGTGCTGATCGCTCCAGGCTCGCCCAGCGTGGCCAGGACGGGCACGTCGTGAAACACCACCCGGTGCGAGACCGAGGCCCGCAGACCATGCGATCGATACCAGGAGGTGTCGACCTCCACTCCGTGGTGTAACAGGTCAACCCATACCGACAGCGGTGGTCCCCCGGTCTCCGAGCGGGCCAGAACGAGGGCTCGATGTAGTCCGCCGGCACCGGAGCAGAAGGTCTTGACACCGCGCAGGACGGCTCGGCGGCCCCTGCCGAGCACGGCGGCCGGCTCGCCCTCACCGGGGACGGGATCGCCACCCCAGACGCCGCCGCGGAGATCTCCGGTCCGGACCGCGTCGAGCTCGGCTGCGACGAGGTCGGCCGGCCCCTGCACGGCCAGGCGTTCGACGGCGTTCAGGTGGCCGTCGAAGATCCGGCCCACCGACCCGTCGGCCTGGGCGACGCTGCGCACGAGCGCCAGCTCGGCCGCCGCCGGGGGCCGCGAATCGCCCGCGACGGCGTTGAAGGCCAGGGCACCGGCGGCTTCGAGCGTGGCGATCGCGCTCTCTGGGAACCGCGGCTCGGGCTCGGCGTCCCGCGCACCGGCCGTGGCGGTGACCGTGGCCAGCGGACCCTCGAGAGTCCCCTCGAGCGGCGTCACCGGAAGCGACGCGCTCACCTCAACGGCTCCAGAGCCAGGCCGGCCTCGCGGGCGTGCTCGATGACCAGCCGGGCGTACTCGAGCGTCGAGCGGGCATCCGGGCGCCGGGCGCCGGGGCCGATGCCGTCATGAGCGAGCACGATCGCCCCCGGTTCGAGACCCGCGCGCGTGCCGGCAAACATCTCAGCCGCGCTGTCCCCGCGCCAGTCGTGGGTATCGACCGTCCAGCCGACCAGCCGCAGGTCCCGAGTCGCGGCCAGCTCGGGCGTCCACGGCGCGACGTCGCCCCAGGGTGTGCGCCACAGCCGGGGGTCGGCCCCGATTCTGCGCAGACGCTCCAGGGCGGTGTCAGTGTCGCGAGCACACCAGGCGCGATCCCGCTCGCCGTGGCGCACATGCTCGTCGCAGTGCAGACCCACGGTGTGGCCCTCGTCGAGCATGCGCGCGACCAGCTCCGGCTCGGCCTCGGCCCGGGAAGCGATGGGGAAGAACGTCGCCCGGGCACCCGCGGCGCCGAGAAGGTCGAGCAGCTCGCCGGTGCATCGTGAGTCGGGACCGTCATCGAAGGTGAGGGCTAGCGAAGGCACCGGTAGGGACTACCCGCCGAGAGCGCTTTGATAGCGCCGTTTCGATTGCGGGTAGGGCATGAGCGTGTCCGTGGCCATCCTCGACATCGACGGCACCCTCGTCGATACCAACTACCAGCATTCGTTGGCCTGGTTCCGCGCCTTTCGCCGGTTCGACATCACGCTCCCGATCTGGCGGATTCACCGCCACATCGGCATGGGAGGGGACCAGGTCGTCACTGCCCTGTGCAGCGAGGAGACCGAGCGACACCACGGTGACGATATCCGTGAGGCCGAAGGCGAGGAGTACGCGCGCCTGATCGATGAGGTGCAGGTGTTCGACCGAGCCCGGGAGCTGATCCTCGCCCTAAAGGACCGGGGGCACGCGGTGGTCCTGGCCAGCTCGGCCAAGGAGCCGGAGGTCGAGCACTACCTCGGGCTGCTCGACGCGGCCGAGATCGTCGATGGCTGGACCACCTCGGCCGACGTCCAGGAGACTAAACCCGCGCCCGATCTTGTCCGGGCGGGGCTTGACCGCGTCGGCGGCGACGCTGACGATGCGGTGATGATCGGCGATACCCCGTGGGACATCGAGGCGGCGGCCAAGGCTGGCGTACCCACCTACGCCGTCATCACCGGAGGCTTCAGCGAGCAGGAGCTGCGCGACGCCGGCGCGCGCGACGTATACGAGTCGGTCGCTGCGCTCGAGCGCGAGTTGGACCAGACCTCGTTCTAGTCCTCCGGCGGTCGCCGGTAGGGGTCGCTGGATTCGAGCTTGGTCGGCGCGCGGCGAATCGCGTGGCCGGCCGGTGTGAGCACCAGGCCGAGCACGACGATGGCCAGCACGACGATGACGATGATGACGATGGTCACGCGATTACCTCTCTTGATTCGCTGCTGGCAGAAGTTCCCGTTTTCGCGCGCCGTCAAGCCGTGATGTCCGCGTAATGACCTCCCTGAACGGTGTACGGCGTTCCTCACCGGGTATTCGCGCCAACAGGCAGGGCACCG
>DASXHG010000343.1:0-9121 GCA_036488625.1 Solirubrobacteraceae bacterium
CACGATGCGCCGCAAGGAGGACCCGCGGCTGATCACCGGACGCGCGCGCTACATCGATGACATCTCGCTCCCGGGAACGCTGTGGGCATCGCTGGTCCGCTCGCCCGAGGCCCACGCCAAGATCGTCTCCATCGATGCGTCGGAGACCATCGCCCTCCCCGGCGTGCAGGCGGTGTTCACCGGTGAGGACATGGCCGACCTCGGCGGCCCGCTGCCGATGGCCTGGGCGCCGCCCGGCGTCGAGATCGCCAACCCCGAGCACTGGCCGCTGGCTCGCGGCACCGTCAACCACGTCGGCGACCCGGTAGCCGTGGTCATCGGCGAGGACCGCTACGCGGTGGCCGACGCCGCCGAGACCGTGGTCGTCGAGTACGACCCGCTGCCGGTCGTCGTCGACCCCGAGAAGGCGCTGGAAGGCGGCCCGTTCGTTCACGACGCGCTGGGTTCGAACAAGGTTCACGAGTGGTCATTGCCGGGCGGTGACGTCGAGGCCGGGTTCGCCGAGGCCGAGGTGATCGTGGAGCGGCGCATCGTCAACCACCGCATCGCCGGGGCGGCGATCGAGCCGCGCGGGGTGCTGGCCGACTACCGCGCCGGGTCCCTGACGCTGTGGACCTCGACCCAGGTGCCCCACTTCGTGCGCCTGTTCATGGCCCTGCTGCTCGGTCTGACCGAGGACCACGTGCGCGTGATCGCGCCCGAGGTCGGGGGCGGCTTTGGCTCCAAGCTCCAGGTCTACGGCGAGGAGCTGCTGGCCTGCTGGGCGTCGCGCAAGCTCGGCCGTCCGGTGAAGTGGATCGAGACGCGGACCGAGAACATGGCCACCGCGCACCAGGGCCGTGACCAGATCTCATACACCAAGATGGGGGCCAAGCGCGACGGCACGATCACCACCTTCCACGTGAAGATCGTGGCCGACTTCGGGGCCTACAACATGCTCCTCACCCCGCTGATCCCATCGCTGGGCGCGTTTGTGATGGGGGGCTGTTACAAGATCCCCAACGTCCAGACCGACATCACCGGGGTGTTCACCAACAAGGTCCCGACCGACGCCATCCGCGGGGCCGGACGTCCGGAGGCCACCCACATGCTCGAGCTGACGCTCGAGGCCATGGCCCAGGAGCTGGGTATGGATCCGCTGGAGCTGCGCCGCAAGAACTTCATCCCGGCCGAGGATTTCCCGGCCGCGGTGGCCACCGGCGTGGTCTACGACTCGGGTGACTACACCAAGACGCTCGACAAGCTGCTCGAGCATTTCGACGTCGACGCCTTCCGTCGCGAGCAGGCCGAGCAGCGCATCAACGGCGTCTACCGCGGGGTCGGCTTCTGCACCTACACCGAGATCTGCGGCCTCGCCCCGTCACGGGTCACCGGCCCGGCCGGGGTCGGTGTCCAGGCCGGGCTATGGGAATCGGCCATGATCCGGGTCCACAACACGGGAGCGGTCACCGTCTACACCGGCACGTCGCCCCACGGGCAGGGACTGGATACCGCGATGGCGCAGATCGTGGCCGACAAGCTCGGCGTCGATCCGAGCGTGGTCGAGGTGATCCACGGCGATACCGCCACCGGCCCGGAGGGACGGGGGACCTACGGGTCGCGCTCGCTGGCCACCGGCGGTGAGGCCGTGGCCCGGGCCACCGACAAGGTGGTCAACAAGGCCAAGGCGATCGTCGCCGCCGAGATCGAGGCCGCGCCCGAGGACATCGAGGTCAGCAACGGCAAATTCTCGGTCCGCGGCTCTCCGGACAAGGGCATGGCCCTGGCCGACATCGCCGGCGTGGCCTACATCGGTGCCGTTCCCGAGGGCATGGAGCCGGGGCTCGAGGAGACGACCTTCTACGACCCGGAGAACTTCGTCTTCCCGTTCGGCGCCCACGCCTGCGTGGTCGATGTCGATCCCGACACCGGCAAGACCAAGGTCGTTCGCTACGTGGCCGTCGACGACTGCGGCCGAGCCGTCAATCCGATGCTGATCGAAGGCCAGGTCCACGGCGGTGTCGTCTACGGCATCGGCCAGGCGCTCTACGAGCGCGTCCACTACGACGAGGAGGGACAGCTGGTCACGGGCACATTCGTCGACTACGCGCTGCCCACCGCCGCCGAGCTGCCGAGCTTTGAGACCGATCGCACCGAGACGCCCTCGCCCGTCAACTCGATGGGTGTCAAGGGGGTGGGGGAAGCGGGGACGATCGCCGCCAGCGCGGCGGTGACCAACGCCGTCATCGATGCGCTGCGCCCGCTGGGGGTCGAGTTCATCAACATGCCGCTCAGCCCGATGCGGGTCTGGGAGGCCATCGCCGAGGCCAAGGGAGGTGCGGCATGATCCCGGCCGCGTTCGATTACCGGGCGCCGGAGACGCTCGAGGAGGTGATCCGGGAGCTGCAGGAGAACGGCGACGAGGCCAAGCTGCTGGCCGGTGGCCACTCCCTGATCCCGCTGATGAAGCTCCGGCTGGCCGCGCCGACCCTGCTCGTGGATATCCGCAAGCTCCCCGGCCTGCACGGCGTCGAGCGCCAGAACGGGCACTGGCGCGTGGGCGCGCTGACCCCGCACGCGGTGCTCGAGAATTCCGCCGAGGTGGGTCTGGTCTCGACCGTGGCGGGCACGATTGCCGATCCCCAGGTTCGCCACCGGGGGACGATCGGGGGTTCGCTGGCCCACGGAGATCCGGCCTCAGACCTGCCGGCGGCGATGCTCGTCACCGACGCCGAGGTCACGTTGCAGGGACCGAGCGGCCAGCGCACGGTGGCCGCGGCCGACCTGTTCAAGGATTACCTGGAGACCGAGGTCGGTCCCGAGGAGGTCCTGACCGAGGTGCGCTTCTCGACCCTGGACGGCTATGGCCACGGTTATGAGAAGTTCAACCGCCGCTCGGAGGACTGGGCGATGGTGGCGGTGTCGGCGGTGGCCAAGGTCACCGACGGGCGCTTTGAGGATGTGCGCGTGGGCCTGACCAACATGGCTTCGACGCCGCTGCGCGCGAGTGCGGTGGAGGAGGCGCTGCGGGGCCAGGAGGCCAACGCCGAGACGATCGCCGCCGCCGCCGCGCGAGCCGCCGAGGGCACCAACCCACCCGCCGACCTGAACGCCAGCGCCGATTACAAGCGCCACCTGGCCGGGGTCCTGTGCCGGCGCGCGCTGACCAAGGCGGCTGGCCTCTGAGCCTCCGCGGCGGTTCATCGTCGTGACGCCCGCGGAGATCGACTCGGTCGAGGCCGCGGGCGACGCGCTGGCCGCCCAGGGTTATCTGGCCGACCGGCCGCTGGCGGTGGCGGTGCGTCTGGCCGTGGCCCTCGAGCAGCCGTTGCTGCTGGAGGGCGAAGCCGGCGTGGGCAAGACCGAGGTCGCGCGGGCCCTGTCGGCGGCGCTCGGCGCCCGGCTGATTCGCCTGCAGTGCCACGAGGGCATCGATCTGCACCATGCTGTCTACGACTGGGACTACTCGCGCCAGCTGCTGGCGCTGCGTGCCGCGGAGGGCGGCGTCGACGAGGGCCAGCTGTTCTCGCGGCGCTTTCTGCTCCGCCGGCCGCTGCTCGACGCGCTCGAGGCCGACCCCGAGGCGCCGGTGGTGCTGCTGATCGACGAGATCGACCGCGCCGACGACGAGTTCGAAGCCTTCCTGCTCGAGTTCCTGTCTGACTTCGCGGTCACGATTCCCGAGCTGGGGACGATCACCGCGCAGCGGCGCCCGCTCGTCGTTCTGACCTCGAACCGGACGCGCGAGCTGCACGACGCGCTGAAGCGGCGCTGCCTCTACCACTGGATCGACTACCCGAGCGCCGAGCGCGAGCGGGAGATCGTCCACACACGGTTGCCCGGGGTGCCGGAGAGCGTTGCCGCACGAGTGGTCAGCGCCGTGGGCCGCCTGCGCGAGCAGGGCGATCTGTACAAGCTGCCCGGGGTGGGGGAGACGATCGTCTGGGCCCAGGCGCTGCTGGCCACCGGGGACGACGTGTCGCTCGATGAGACGCTGGGCGCGGCGCTCAAGGTGCACGAGGATCTGCTCCGGGTGCGCGAGCGGGGAGTCCTGGATGGCGTCTGAGCCGGTCGTGAGTCCGGTCAGTGCGCTGGCGGCGGCGATGCGTTGGCAGGGCGCGCGGGTTGGGTTGGGGGAGGTGCTGGCCGCCCACCGGGCCCTGACCGTGGTCGATGCCAGCTCCCGGGAGGAGGCTCGGCTGGCGCTCCGGGCGGTGCTCTGCTCCCACCACCGCGACCTCGAGCACTTCGAGCTGGCCTTTGTCTCGGTGTTCGGCGACGGGCGGCCGCCGGCCGCTGACTCGCCGCTGTCTGAGCTGGGGGCGATCGAGCGCGCCGCGCTGCCCAGCATGGGGATGCCCGACGTGTCCGGGCGCCAGGCGCAGGACGGCGCCGAGCCCGTGCCCGCCGCGTGGAGCGAGATCGAGCTCCGGCACGACAAGGATTTCGCCCGCTACACCCCGCGCGAGAACGTCGCCGCCCGCGAGCTGATCGCCCGTTTGGCGCGACGCCATCCCACGCGGCTGTCGCGTCGCACCCGGGCCTCGCGCCGGCGCGAGCACGTCCCCGATCTCCGGCAGACGGTGCACGCCTCGTTGCGCACCGGCGGGGACCCGGTGCACCGGCGCTGGCGGGCGCCGACCCGGCGGCCGCGGCAACTGGTGCTGATCTGCGACGTGTCGGGCTCCATGTCCCCCTACGCGCGGATGCTGCTGCAGTACATGCACGCCTGCGTGGCTGCCCGCCGGCGCGTGGAGGCGTTCGCGTTCGGCACCCGCCTGACCCGGATCACCCACGAGCTCGGCGGTCGCGACCACGACCGGGCGCTGGACCGGGCGGCGGCCGTGGTGACCGATTTCTCGGGCGGGACGCGCATCGGGGCCGCGCTGGCCGAGCTCAACCGCGTCCACGGTCGCCGCGTCGGGCGGGGGGCGGTGGTGGTGATCCTGTCCGACGGCTGGGATCGCGGCGACCCCGACCAGCTCGACGCCGAGATGGCGAGGCTGCGCCGCTCCGCCCATCGCGTGGTGTGGCTCAACCCGTTGGCGGCCCACCCCGACTACGAGCCGCTTACGCGCGGGATGCGGGCCGCGGTTCCACACACCGATGAGCTGTTGGCCGGAAACTCGCTCGCCTCGCTGGAGCAGCTGGCGGCGCTGCTGGAGACGATGTGAGCGCAGACGACGTGAGCGCAGACAACGTGACGGCGGGCCGGTCCGCCGACGAGCGCGACTGGCTCGAGGACTCGGAGTTGCGGGGGCCGCCGTTCGCCGACCCCGACGCGGTGCGCCCGCGCGTGATCCTGTTCGGCGCCGTCCCGCTGGCCGCCGCGCTGGCCACGCTGGCCCGGGCCGCGGGGTGGCGGGCGTTCGTCGTCGACCCGCGAGCGCGGTTTGCCACCCCGGAGCGCTTCCCCGATGCCGAACGGGTGCTGGTGGCCTGGCCGGAGGAGGCGGTCGCGCAGCTCGGTGGGCTCGACGCCGAGACGTCGGTCGCCGTCCTCAGCCACGACCCCGTGCTCGACGATTGCGCGCTCGTCCTGGCGCTGCGTTCGCCGGCCCGGTTCATCGGGGCGATGGGCTCGCGCCGCACCCAGGAGGCCCGGCGCGAGAGGCTGCGGGCGGCGGGCCTCGCGCCTGAGGAGCTCGAGCGCCTGTCCGGGCCGATCGGGCTCGACCTCGGCGCGCTGAGCGCCCCCGAGACGGCCCTCTCGATCCTGGCCGAGATGGTGGCCGTGTCTCACGAACGCGACGGCGGGCGGCTGAGGGCGGCCGACGGTCGTGTGCGATCGCCGGCGCCGTGATCGCCGGGCTGGTCCTGGCCGCGGGCGCGGGCTCGCGCTTTGCCGCCTCCGAGTCCAAACTGCTGGCCGACGTGGGCGGGCAGCCCGTCCTGGAGCGAGCGGTGGCCGCGGCCTGCGCCGTCCCGGCGCTGGAGCGGGTTGTGGTCGTACTCGGCGCGCACAGCACCGAGGTCCGCGCCGGGGTGCAGTTCGGCCGCGCCGAGGTGACGGTGTGCGCCGACTGGGCTTCGGGCCAGGCGGCCTCGCTGCGCTGCGGGCTGCTGGCGTTAACCGGCGCCGAGAAGGTGATCGTGACCCTGGGCGACGCCCCGCTGATCACGCCCCAGGTGATCGCACGCTTCCTGGATGAACCGCCGGGCACGAGGGCGGTGTTCGAGGGGCGGCCGGGTCACCCCGTGGTCCTGGGCCCGCGGGAGATCTCCGCCGCCCTATCGCTGACCGGCGACCAGGGCGCGCGCGAGCTGCTGCGCGGCGGAAGGCAAATTGAGGTCGGGCACCTATGCTCAGGCCGCGACGTCGACACCCCTGACGATCTGGAGGCCGTACGCGATGAAGCTAGAGCAGTCATTTGAGGTCGCCGCTCCCCTGCAGCGGGTCTGGGAAGCGCTGATCGACGTCGAGCGAGTGGCGCCCTGCCTACCCGGCGCGTCGGTCACCGACCGCAACGATGACGGGAGCTACAACGGGAACTTCAAGGTCAAGATCGGGCCGACCTCGGCCGCCTACAGCGGCAAGCTGATGATGGAGAACGTGGACGAGTCCGCCCACACGGCCACGATGCAGGCCCAGGGCACCGACAAGCGCGGCCAGGGGGGCGCCAAGGCGACGATCGTCTCGTCGGTCAGCGAGGGCTCAGACGGCGCCGGCTCGACCCGGGTCGAGGTCGTGACCGATTACCACATCACGGGCCGGCTGGCCCGGTTCGGCCGCGGCGGGATGATCGAGGACATCTCCAACCGCCTGCTGGGCGAATTTGCCAAGTGCCTGCAGACCGCGCTGGCCGGTGACGGCTCGGTCCCGCCCGCGGCTGAGCCCATCGCGCCAGCTGAGCCCGCGGCGGCCGCTGAGCCCGCGGCGGCCGCTGAGCCCGCGGCGCCGGCCGAGTCCGCGGCGGCCGCTGAGCCCGCGGCGGCCGCGGAGCCCGCGGCGGCCGCGGAGCCCGTGGCGCCGGCCGAGTCCGCGGTGGCTGCTGAGCCCGTCGCGCCGGCCGAGCCCGCGAAGCCTGCTCAGCCCGCGCGGCCAGCCGAGCCCGTGGCCCCAGCCGAGCCACCCGCGCCCGAGCCGGCCGGCTTCACGCCCCCCCAGCCGCCCATGGCCGAGGCCGAGCCCGTCGAGGGCCTCTCGCTGATGGGCTCGGTGCTGTGGAGCCAGGTCAAGCGCAACCCGGCTCCGGTCGTCGCCCTGGTGCTCGGGTTCCTGCTCGCGCTTCGGGTCTTCCGCCACCGGGACTAGCGCGTCTCCCGGTCGGCCGGGACTAGAGCGAGTCGCGCTCGGCCGGCACCTCGAAGCTGGCCGCCGGCTGCATGGCCACGATCCCGCTCGGGTTGATCATCGGGTGGGTGCGGTAGTAGTGCGTCCGGATCTCGTCGAACGAGATCGTCTCGACGACGCCCGGCCACTGGTAGAGGTCGCGGGCGTAGGGCCAGAGGTTCTCGTACTCGATCAGCTTGCGGATCGAGCACTTGAAGTGGATCTGGTAGACGGCGTCGAAGCGCAGCAGCGTCGTGAACAGGCGCCAGTCGGTCTCCACCGGCTCGGCGCCGAACAGAAAGCGGCGCTCGCCGAGGCGCAGGTCGAGCTGATCCAGCGTCTGAAAGAGCTGGTCGACCTCGCGCTCGTAGACGGCCTGGCGTCTGGCGAAGCCGGCCTTGTAGACGGCGTTGTTGACGTTGTCGTAGATCGTCGCGTTGAGCGCGTCGATCCCCTCGCGGTGGGCCTCGGGGTAGAGATCGACCGGATGCGAGGCCAGGGGCGCGAACGCCGTGGTGAGCATGCGCAGGATGTCGGCTGATTCGTTGGAGACGATCGTCCCCCGCACCTTGTCCCACAGGACGGGCACGGTGACGCGCCCCTCGTAAGAAGCGTCGGTGGTCTTGTAGGCCTCGCTGAGGAACTGGAATCCGTTGACCGGGTCGGTGTACTCGCCGCCGCTGAACGTCCAGCCGCGTGAGTCGCGCAGCGGATCCACGTAGGAGACCCCGATCGCATCCTCGAGGCCCATCAGCCGCCGTCCGATCAGCGTCCGGTGCGCCCACGGGCAGGCTCGAGCGGCGTAGAGGTGATAGCGACCGGCAGCGACGGGGAAGCCGCTCGACCCGTCGGCGGTCACCCAACTGCGAAAGACGCTCTCTTGGCGCCTGAAGGAACCGTCGTCGCCTCGCTCGCGCCCCAGCGAGAACTTCTCCGTGCTGGTGCTCATCCTTCGAGGCTACCTAGGGCCGGACGCCGGCTAGCCGCCCGAATAGATGCGCTCCAGCAGGCGCTCCATGGCCGGCGAGGTGACCCCGCTGCCTGGACAGCACGTGGGGCCGTTGTGAATGCTGATGCCAATTTCGATGTGGGGGCCGGTCGACATGCCGACGATCCCGCACCCCACCTCGGCGATCGGCTCGCCGGCCTGAACCACGCTGCCGATCGGCACCAGCGCGGGCTTGGCGTGTCCGTAATAGATGAAGCGCCCGTTGAGCGGCCCACCGGTCACACGGAGGACCGGGGCGTAGGGCCCGAATCCGGAGATCCCCTCCTGCACGATCACCCCGTTGGTCACTGCGACCTCGACGGCCGCCGCACCGCAGGCCGCGCCCCGGGTGGAGATGTCGACGCCCTGATCCGGTGACCAGGTGCTGGGTGGCTCGGCCACCGAGGCGGGCTGGATCGGGAATACGAAACCCTGCCCGGAGCCAAGCGAGTTCAATTCCTGGACCAGCTTCAGCTCACGACGAACCTCGGCCAGCGAGACCGGACGCGCGTTGGGGTCACCGACCGGATCGCTGGCGGCGGCCGACACCGCCGCCTGGTCGCCGACGGTGGGCTCGATCGCCTGCGGGTGGGCGCGCGGGACGCTGGCCGTGCCCGAGGCGCCGCCGGCACCGGCGCTCGACTCACTGGCGCCGGCCGACCCGGCCGGCGAACGAGACCCGCAGCCGGCCAGGATCAGCGTAAGAGCAGCGGCTGCGGCGACGATCGAAGCAGGCCGGAACATCGAGGATCAGGCGGCGGCCCGCAGCGTGGCCAGCGGCGGACGCTCGACCGGGTCGGCATCGGGGGAGGGCAGGCGCTCCCCCTCACCGTCAACCAGGAAGGTCCCGGGTAGCGGCCCGGCCAGCCGCCCCTCACGCT
>DASXHG010000353.1:0-10358 GCA_036488625.1 Solirubrobacteraceae bacterium
CAGAAGGGTCACCGGTTATTACGACGCGCGCGGGCGAGCGGATCACTCGCGCTGGCCCAGCCGCCCCCAAGCCGCCCTGCCCTCGGCGTCAGGTCAGCTTGGCGCTGATGACGGGCGAATGGGTCGGAGCCCGGCTTCCGCCGGCCGGCTCCGGCGTGACCATGACCACGCGCACGCCGCGCAGGTTCCCGGGCACGGCCACATCGCCACTGCCGTTGCGGGTGACGCTGAACAGCGCCGTGGTGGGCTGGGGTGGGCCCGAGGCACGGGCCAGCCAGACCTCGTAGATCTTGCCCGGCGGGGGCGGCGGCATATGACGCACGATCAGCTCAGCACGGCCACCGGTTACCGCGACCTTGGCCGACGCGCGCGAGCCCGTGACCTGGGCGCTGTAGACGCGGGTGGCCGGCGAACCTCCGCCGTTCAGCGCGACCGCGCCGAGCACGGCGATAGCGATCACGGCCATGGCGGCCCCGAGCGCCAGCGCGGGGCGCGGTAGCGCCGACCAGCGCCAGCGCAGCGGGCGGGGTGCGGGCGTGCGGTCGGAGCGCGCCTCCGCCGCCACGGCCGTCAGCACCCGCTCGCGCAGTCCATCGGGGGCGGCGTGGCGGGGCACGCTCATCGGCAGGGTGGACACCACGCTCTCGAACTCAGCCAGCTCCTCACGACACACGTCGCAGGTCGCGAGATGGGTGGCAAAGGCCTCGGCCTCCACCGGCTCGAGTGCGCCGAGCGCGTAGGCGGCGACATCGGTCCCGCATCCATCGCGGCTCGGCTCAGGGATCTTCGGTTTCTCGTTCATCGTCGGGCTCTAGTCATAGTGTCAACCCGACGACGTCGTCCAAGGCGACGCGCAGCTTGGCCAGCCCTAAGCGCATCCGACCCTTGACGGTGCCGGCCGGCAACTTGAGCAACTCGGCGATCTCGCTGTGGCTGAAACCGCCGAAGTAGGCCAGTTCGATCACCTGTCGCTGCTCGGTCGGCAGTTCGCTCAGCGCGCCACGGACGCGCGCCGCGTCATCGCGGCGCTCCACCTCAGTGTCGGTTCGCTCCTTAGCCGTCATCCGCTCAGCGATCCCGTCGTCGGCTACGTCGCGGCTGGTCTTTACGACCGAGCGCCGGAACGTGTCGATGGCCCGGTTGTGGACGACGCTCAGCACCCACGAGCGAACGCTCCCGCGGCGCTGGTCATATCGGGCCCCGCTGCGCCACAGTGACAAAAACGCCTCTTGGACCACGTCCTCGGCCACCGGCTGGCGCCCGCACATGCGGTAGGCGAGCGAGAAGGCGGCGTCGGCATGACGGTCGAAGATGACCTCGAAGGCCTGGGCGTCGCCATCGTGGACGAGCGCCATCAGATCCTCGTCAGCGAGAGTCTGAAATCGGCTCCGCGAACCGCGGAGATGACGGGGGGCTCTGAACACGATGACGACTAAGCCTATGCCTTGGTTGGTTGCCTATTTCTTGATCAGCGGGCCGGCCTTGGCCAGCACCTGGGTCTTGCTCAGCGGCTTGTCGAACGCGCCGTCGGGGGTGATCTGCGAGCCGGTGAGGAGAGCGATCGATGCCGCATGGCGTGCCTCGACCTGGACGATCGAGCCCGCGGCGGCGAGGTACTGCTTGTTCTTCAGAGCCGGGCCGGCGCCGTTGTAGGCCCCCACACCGGTGTTCTCGAGCACGTAGGCGAGCTTGAGGAAGCTGGCCTGATTGCTGACCGGGAACGCGAACGTCGGCTTCTTGACCGGCTTGCCGCCGGCGGCGGTGATGGCCTTGGTCAGGGCGGCCACGTGCTCGGCCTCCTGGTCGCCGATCATCGCGGCCAGCGACTTGGCTGCGCCACTGAGGCCGACCGTCTTGGCCTTGACCTTGTAGAAGTCGGTCTCCAGATACTCAAGCGTGAGCGCGAAGTTCAGGATGTCGACATCGCTTGAGCCGGCGGCAAACGCGTTGCCGACAAACGGGGCCACGGCACCGGCGCCGTAGGCGGCGCCGGCGGCGAGCGCACCGCGCATGATGAAGCTGGCCCGGCTCAGGCCGGCGACTTCGACGCCGGCCAATTCGGGATGCTGGATATCGGTGGTACTCATGTTCAGGGTTTCCTCTCTAGGCGGGGACGGTGGGATTAGGCGATGAAGGGCTTGACGACCTTCAGAACCTGGGCCATCGTCATTGGCTTGGCGAACGCGCCGTCAGGCGTGGGATTCAGCTTCAGCAGCGTGTTCAGCGTCGCCGCATGGCGAGCCTCAACCGTGTGGATGGCCAGCGCGGCGGCGAGGATGTCCTGGCTCTGGATGTTGCCGGCCTGCCCCAGATAGGCGGAGGCGCCGAGGTTCTCGACCGCACCGGCCAGCTTGGCGACCTGAGCGGCGCTCTTGAGCGGGAACTTGCCCACCGGCTCCTTGGCCGGGGTGCCGAGCGAGCTCGCGACCTTCTTGAGGGCGGCCACGTGCTCGGCCTCCTCCATGCCGAAGGTCTTGAGCACCGAGAGGGTCTTGCCGTGGAACAGGCCGCTCTTGCCGACCTTGGCGTAGAACTGAGCCTCCAGGTACTCGAGCGTGAGCGCGTAGTTGACGATGGCCAGATCACCGGATCCGGCGGCCGCGTTGGCGCTGGCGGCGGACGTGGTTCCGGAGGACGGATCGCCCTGGGACGACGAGCTCGAAGAGCTGCCGCAGGCGGCGATGAATGCCGCGAGGCCGGTGGCGGCGACACCAGTGCCGATGCGCCGACCGGCCATGGTCAGAAACTTCTTGCGCTCGTGATCGTCGCGGGCGAGCTGCTCGACCACCCCCGGTTCGCGCGGGCGCTCGTCGGTTTGGATATTGGACATGGGGCTCCTTGACTTTGGGGGGGTGGCTCCGGCCATGGGTGGTCGGGGTCGGTCGGTACTACGGCGCCCTCGATCAACCGGATCACGGCGCCTCGATCAATCGGTCCGCACTGATCTGCATTGACCCCCCGGTCCGTATGGCGGATATGACCCTTTCCCGGACTCTGGTTCCGATCGCCTGCGGCGCCGCCCTGGCCGCTGCGGGCTGCGGCTCGAGCTCGGCGGCGCGCTCGTCTTCAAGCTCGGACCCCGCGTCCTCGAGCACCGCCTCACCGGGCGCTGCGGCCAGCGGAGTCCCCCCACGGGCGGCGCGAGTGCTGATCAGCGGCTATGCCTTCCGTCCAGCGACGATCACCGTCGCCCCCGGAGCCCGGGTCACGTTCACCAACCGCGATCAGACCAACCACACGGCGACCAGCAGCAGCGGCGCGTTTGATACCCGGACGATCGGGCCCGGGGCCAGTCGCACAGTGATCCTCAAGCGCCCCGGGACCTACACGTATCTCTGTCAGTTCCACGCCTTCATGAAGGCGACAGTCGTCGTCAAGTAGGCGTAGCAGTCAGCGGCGCGGCTCGATGTCCTGAATCTCGAGCAGTTCTCCCGGCGGTTCGCCGGTCAGGATCCAGCCGCCCGGCTCCAGGCGCAGCCGGCCCTCGCGTCCGAGCTCGCCGAGGGCGCTGCTCACGGTCGGCCGGCGCGCGGCGACCAGGTCTGACAACACCTCATGCGTGAGACGGAAGGGGAGCCATATCCCGTCGGCGCGAACGCGACCCCAGCGGTCGGCGAGGTGCCAGAGGAGCATCTGCAGTCGAGTGCTCACCCGGGCGTGGTGGACGATGGCCATGTTGATGGTCAGGTTGCGCGAGCGTTCCAGAGCGCGACCGACGAGCTGGCCGGTCAGTTCGGGGTAGCGCGAGAGCAGGCGCGCGGCGTCGACGTCGAGCACCGCGAGCCGCGTGGCCTGCAGCACGCGCCAGCCGGTGACGTGCGGCATCGTCGCGGCGGCATCCTCCCCCTGCCAGGGGCGCAGGAGGTCGCCTTCACCGAGCAGCTCCGCGCCGGAGCGGCCGTCGATCCCCACGTGGCGGATGAGGAGCCCCCGCTGCACCAGCAGCCCGATGCCCGCGCCCGACGCGGGATCCTTATGCGGGGCCCACGGCCCCCGCTCGAGCTCCATCGTTTCGGCGACGCACTCTTTGATGGCGCGGGCCCGCTCGGCGTTGGGCACGGCCTCGGCCAGTTCGGAGTCCTCGCCGAGGATGTGGCTGAGTGTGGTCGAGTCTGACCCCGGGCGCTCCATGAACAGGAGTATTAGGTACGCGGCGGCGAGGCTGCCATAAGCCTGACGTATCGCCGAACCAGTCGGGGCCGGAGAACGGTAAAGAACGCAGCCCAGGACGGATATGGTGGCGTGGGTGAGCGGCGTGGTCCTCCCCTCGGGTGACCAGTACGAGATCGGCCATGGCGACCAGCGGGCGGTGATCGTCGAGGTCGGCGGCGGTCTGCGCCTTTACGAGACCGGGGGCGGCCCTGTGCTCGACGGCTACGACGCGGTGCAGCGATGCAGCGGCGGCCGCGGACAGGTCCTGATGCCGTGGCCCAACCGCCTCCGCGATGGGCGCTATGAGTGGCAGGGGAGCACCCAGCAGCTGCCCCTGACCGAGGTCGAGGCCGGCAACGCCATCCACGGGCTGGTCCGGTGGGCAGCCTGGACGGCGACCGAGCGCAGTCCGGACTCGGTCGTGATGGCGCATCGCCTCCATCCGCAGCCGGGCTGGCCGGGAACACTCGATCTGCGGATCGAATACCGGCTCAGTGACGACGGGCTCAGCGTGGTGACGCGGGCCGCGAATACGGGCGCTGAAGCCTGTCCGTTCGGCGCCGGCTTTCACCCCTATTTCGGTCTCGGCGCCCCCGCCGTCGACGAGCTTGCGCTTTCGGTTCCCGCCCGGACTCGGGTCGAGGCCGATGAGCGCGGGCTGCCGACCGGCCGGACGTCGGTGGCCGGCAGCAGGTTTGACTACCGCGCGGGCAGGCCGATCGGTGACGCGCGTCTCGATGACTGCTTCACCGACCTCGACCGCGATCCGGACGGCCGCGCCCGCGTCGAGCTGAGCTCGGGAGGCCGGAGCCTCTCGCTCTGGGTCGATGAGGCGTTTGCCTACCTGATGATTTTCACCGGAGACACGCTGGCTCCGGAGCGCCGGCGGCGCGGACTGGCGGTCGAGCCGATGAGCTGCCCGGCCGACGCGCTGCGCTCCGGTGAGGGGATCGTGACCCTGGAGCCGGGGGAGGCGTTCACCGGCTCGTGGGGGGTTTCGGTCCGCTGAACGGATGCTGGGTTGGGTCCGCGGGGTGCGCGGGCCCGCCGGGTGCGTGGGTTCGCCGGGTGCGTGGGTTCGCCGGGTCCGACGGGTCCGACGGGTCCGGCCGGTCCGGTAGCGCCGCTGCCGCGTAGTGGCGAAGTCTGGTCACTCCAGGCGGTACCAGAATTCGCCACTACGAATCTCGGGCCCGTGGGGGCGGACACTTTCGGCACCACTGGCACGGTTTCGCCACGTCTGGGCACACCTTCGCCACTGTTGGCACGGTTTCGCGGCGGTTCAACCCGAACGGCTCGCACTGGCGGCTCAATCCGAACGGCTCGGACTGACAGCTCAACCCGAACGGCTCGGACTGACAACTCAATCCGAACGGCTCGGACCGCCCGACGGTCGTCGCGCCGGCGGGCGGCAAACGACGGTCCCGGCGCGCGGTGCGCGGATTAGGATGAGTCGGTAAACGTTCGAGGGAGATGCCGTGACCGTGAGAGACTCGGACCCCGCTCAGTCCTACGCCCGAGGGGCGGACACGCCTCCCCTGCTGCGGGAGACGATCGGCGACAACCTGGAGCGGACGATCGCCCGCCTGCCCGACCACGAGGCCCTGGTCTCGTGCGCGCAGGGGCTGCGCTACACCTATTCCGAGCTTGGCCGGGCGGTCGACGAGCTGGCTCGGGGGATGATCGCCGCCGGCCTGAACGCCGGTGACCGGGTCGGGGTCTGGAGCCCCAATCGGGTCGAGTGGACGCTGGTGCAGTACGCGACCGCCAAGCTGGGCGTGATCCTGGTCAACATCAATCCGGCCTACCGCACCGCGGAGCTCGAGTACGTCCTGCGCCAGTCGGGCTGCCGCATGCTGATCGCCGCGCCGGCCTTCAAGACCTCCGACTACCGGGGGATGGTGGCCGAGGTCCGCGACCGCCTGCCCGAGCTACAGAGCGTGGTCTTCTTCGACAGTCCCGAATGGGACGAGCTGCTGGCCTCGGGCGCCGGCGTGGCCGCGGAGGAGCTTGACCGCCGGGGCGCCGAACTCGCGCCCGAGGATGCGATCAACATCCAGTACACGAGTGGGACAACGGGCTTCCCCAAGGGCGCCACGCTCAGCCATCTCAACATCCTCAACAACGGATTCCTCGTCGGCGTGGGCTGCCGCTACACGCAGGAGGACCGAGTCTGCATCCCGGTGCCCTTCTACCACTGCTTCGGCATGGTGATGGGCAACCTGGCCTCCACCGCCCACGGCGCGACGATGGTGATTCCGGCGCCGGCGTTCGAGCCCGAAGCCACGCTGGCCGCGGTGGCCTCCGAGGCGTGCACATCGCTCTACGGGGTGCCGACGATGTTCATCGCCCAGCTCGAGCACCCGCGCTTTGCCGACTATGACCTGAGCTCGCTGCGCACTGGGATCATGGCCGGCTCGCCGTGCCCCGTGGAGGTCATGCGCCGGGTCATCGACCGCATGCACATGAGCGAGGTCGGCATCGCCTATGGAATGACGGAAACATCACCGGTCAGCTGTCAGACCGCGTTTGACGACCCGCTCGCCAAACGCGTGGGCAGCGTCGGCCGCGTCGGTCCGCACCTGGAGATCAAGATCATCGATCCGGTCTCCGGCGAGACGGTCGTCCGGGGCGAGAGCGGCGAGTTCTGCACCCGGGGCTACAGCGTGATGAAGGGCTACTGGAACGACCCCGAACGCACCGCGGAGGCCATCGACAGCGACGGTTGGATGCACACCGGGGATCTGGCCACGATGGATGAAGACGGCTACGCCAACATCGTTGGGCGCTCCAAGGACATGGTCATCCGCGGGGGCGAGAACCTCTATCCCCGAGAGATCGAGGAGTTCCTCTACGCTCATCCCGACATCGCCGATGTGCAGGTGGTCGGTGTGCCTGACCAGCGTTACGGCGAGGAGCTGATGGCCTGGATCATCCCCCGCGCCGGCGCCAGCCCCGATCGCGACGAGATCGAACGCTTCTGTCAGGGCAAGATCGCTCACCACAAGATCCCCCGCTACGTGAAACTGACCGACGCCTTCCCCATGACCGTGACCGGCAAGGTCCAGAAGTTCAAGTTGCGCGACCAGGCCGTCGAGGAGCTCGGATTGGGCGACGCGGCGGCGATGGAAACCGCCTGAGACATGACTGGTTCTGAGTTCGGGCTGGCCCTCTCAGTCTTCCTGGCCTGCGCCGTGGAGGCGGTTGAGGCGCTCACGATCGTGCTCGCCGTGGGCGGGACCCGGAGCTGGCGCTCGGCCCTGACCGGCGTGGGCGCGGCGGTCGTTGTGCTGGCGGTGCTGACTGCCGCTCTCGGTCCCGCGCTGACGTCGTTGCCGATCGGCGTCCTGCGGGTGGTCGTCGGCGGCCTGCTGCTCATCTTCGGTCTGCAGTGGCTGCGCAAGGCCGTTCTCAGGGCCAGCGGGCTCAAGGCCCTCCACGATGAGGCGGCCGCCTTTGCCGCCGAGACGGCCGCCGCGCGCTCGGCGGGTCAGGCCAAACCCGGGCTCGACGGGTACTCGTTCACGATCGCCTTCAAGGGAGTGTTGCTGGAAGGGCTCGAGGTCGTCTTTATCGTCCTCACCTTCGGCGCCAACCAGCACCGGGTCGGGCTGGCCGCGATCGCCGCGGCGCTGGCCGTGGCCCTCGTCGTGGCCGCCGGGGTGTTCATCCATGCTCCGCTGTCGCGGGTACCCGAGAACACGTTGAAGTTCGGGGTCGGCGTAATGCTGACCTCGTTCGGGATGTTCTGGGGAGCAGAGGGGGCCGGTGCCCACTGGCCGGGCTCGGATGCCGCGCTGCTGGTCATCATCCCGCTCACGCTGCTTGCCGCGCTGGCCATGGTCGGCGTGTTGCGGCGCGGGACAGCCGCTCCTACGACCGACCGCAGTGAAGAACCGGTGGCGGCGGCATGAACCGGCTCGAGGCTGCCGGCCGGGCCGTGTGGGACTTCGTGGTCGGCGATGATTGGCGCATCGCCGTGGGGGTGATCCTCGCCCTCGGGGTCACGGCGTTGGTGGCCGGTGCGGGCGTCGCCGCCTGGTGGATCCTGCCGCTGGCCACCCTTCTGATGCTGGCCGTGTCCGTGTGGCGAGCCTCCCGGCCTGACCAGTAGCTCGCCGGTCGTGTCCGGCGCACTCGCGCTCATCCTCGCCCTGGCTCTGCTCGGGCTGACCCTGACCGCGGCCGTGGTCGCGGATAGCCGGGTGCCCGAGGCCGCGGTGGCGGTGGCGGGAGCCGTGTTGATAACGCTTACCGGCGGGCTCACCGTCCACCAGGCCGGACAGGCGATCGGTCAGCTGGGGCCGACGGTTGGGTTCCTGGCTGCGCTGCTGCTGATCGCCGAGGGGTGCCGGCGCGATGGCCTGTTCGAGGCCATCGGTGACCTCATCGCCCGCCGGAGCGGAAGCAGTGGCGTGCACCTGCTGGGGTTGGTCTTCCTCGTGGCCAGTCTGGTCACGATCGTCCTCGGCCTGGATGCAACCGTCGTCCTGCTTCCGCCGATCGTGCTGGTCACCGTCCGCCGTCTGCGCGCGGATTCGCGGGCGCCGCTCTACGCGTGCGCGCATCTCGCCAACTCGGCCTCGCTCCTACTCCCCGTCTCGAACCTGACCAACCTCCTCGCCTTCCGAGCCAGCGGTCTGACCTTCCTGCACTTCGCCGTCTTGATGTCGCTGTCCACGGTGGCCGCGGTCGGGGTGGAATGGATTGTCATCTCGCGCCGGTTCGCGGTGTCGTCAGAGCTCCTCTCGCCCGCTGACGAGGAGGACGCGAGCCGTTCGCGACCGCTGCCGCGCTATCCACTCACGATTCTCGCTCTGACGCTGGCCGGCTTCGCGCTCAGCTCGGCGATCGATCTCGCTCCCGTGTGGGTCGCGGTTGCTGGAGCCGCCGCTCTGAACCTGCCCGCGCTGCGCGACGGTCCGCGGGCCGCGGTGACGATGGTGAAGGCGGCCGAGCCGGGCTTTCTCGTCTTTGTCCTCGCGCTGGGGGTGATCGTAGCGGCCGCGAGCCGGCACGGACTGGGCAGTGCGGTCAGCCACCTGCTCCCGGCGGGATCGTCGCTGCCGGATCTGCTGCTGATCGCCGTTCTCGCCACGGGCCTGGCCAATCTGGTCAATAACCTCCCCGCCACCCTGATCCTGCTCCCGGTCGCGGCTGGGCTCGGGGTCGGCCCGCTGTTGGCGATGCTCATTGGCGTCAACGTCGGCCCCAATCTGACCCCGGTCGGGAGCCTGGCCACTCTGCTCTGGCGCCGTGTTCTGCGCAGCGCCGGGGTCGAGCTGGCCACGCGGGAATTCGTGGCCCTGGGGGCGTTGACCGTGCCCGCCGGCTTGCTCCTGGCCACGGTCTCGCTGTGGCTGATGCTGCAGCTGGGCGTGTGAGTGCGGGGAAGGACGGCCCTTGCGGAGGGTCTTAAGCTGATGTCAGGCCATCGAGCTGAAAGGAAGCCCATGCCAACTGCTCGCAGCCGGGTGCTGGTGGTCGCCGATCGCACCGCCCAGAGCCCGGAATTGATTGCCGCCGTGGCCAGGCGGGCCGCGGCTGGACCGTGCGCGTTCACCCTCCTCGTCCCGGCGCGGGCCCACGGGCTGGCGCGGATCATGGACCCCGAGGATCAGGGCACCGAGGAGGCGGAGAAGCGTCTGGCGGCCGCCATCGGCCCGCTGTCGGAGGCCGCCGGCGATGAGGTCGCCGGAATGGTGGGCTCCTATGAGCCGCTCGCCGCCATCCAGGACGCTCTCAATCTCGTCGGTTTTGACGAGGTGATCATCTCGATGCTCCCGGCCCGCATCTCGCGCTGGCTTCACCTCGATCTCCCGCGCAAGGTCAGGGCCCTCGGAGTGCCGGTGACCGAGGTGATGCGCGACGAGGCCGTAGTGGACGCGCCCGCGCCCGCGGCCTAGCGTCAGGCGCCGGCTCGGCCCGGCGTCAGGTCCGAATGCTGGCCAGCGCCCGCTCGAGCTGGGCCGACACCTTGTGCCAAGCCTCGGGCGGTGCGGCGCCAACGCCCACGACGCTGTGGTGCTGGCCGACGATGAGGCAGGCTATCTCGATGAAGTGTGCCGAGGTCTCGGTCATGTAGCCATCGCGAACGCATGCGCCCTGCCCGCCGGTGAAGTGCAGCCCGCGACCACTGGCCAGAGCGCGCACGTGCGTGTCGTTCTCGTCGCCGTTGTGATCGACGCGGAACCGCGCCCAGGTCC
>DASXHG010000365.1:0-2928 GCA_036488625.1 Solirubrobacteraceae bacterium
CGCCACCTCGAGCATCGTTCCCACCAGCGCGCGGTTCATGTGGCGCAGAAAGGCGTCGGCCTCGATCCAGAACTCGAGCAGGGCCTCGTCGTCGGCGTCCCACCGTGCGCTGAACACATCGCGGCGGAAGCGAACGTGGTCGGTCTCCGTGGGCGTGAAGGCGGTGAAGTCGTGCGTACCGACCAGCGCGGCGGCGCAGGCGTGCAGCGCGTCGCGGTCAAGGCCGCGGATCAGGTGCAGCGCCCGGCCCCGCTCGCGCACGCTGCGGGCCCGGCGCAGGAGCACGCGGTAGCAGTAGGCGCGGCTCGTGGCATCGCGGCGGGCGTCAAACCCGGGTGCCGCGGCGCGGCTGTCGATCACGGCCACATCCGCGGGCAGCAGGGCGTTGACGGAGCTGACGCCGACCGGCTCGCCGGCGTAGCTGGCCACCTGGCCCCAGGCATGGACACCGGCGTCGGTGCGCCCGGCGACGGTCACTGGCACCGCGTCCTCACGTTGCACGACGGCCAGCGCGCGTTCCAGTTCTCCCTGGACGGTGCGCCGACCGTTCTGCCGGGCCCAGCCGGCAAAGTCCGTTCCGTCGTATTCGATCAGCAGCCGAGCGGTCGGGCCCGGCTTCCGACTCACGCCACTAGACGAGTTCGAGCAGAACCATCTCGGTCGAATCCGACCGACGTGGTCCGAGCTTGAGGATCCGGCTGTAGCCGCCCGGACGCTCGGTGTAGCGCGGGGCAATCTCCTCGAACAGCTTGTAGACCGCGAACTTGTCCTGCCCGAGGGTCGATAGGGCCTGGCGCCGAGCGTGGAGGTCACCGCGCTTGGCGAGCGTGATCAGCTTCTCGAGCTCGGGCTTGACCGCCTTCGCCTTGGCCTCGCTGGTCTCAATCCGCTCATGGTCGATCACCTCTTTGATGAGGTTCTTCATGAGCGCCTTTCGGTGCGAGGCACTACGGCTGAGCTGGTATCGCTGACGCTGGTGGCGCATGGGCTAGATCCTAGTCGTCCCGAAGGTCCAGGCCGCGCGCGTGCAGCGTCTCGATGACCTCGTCGATCGACTTCTTGCCGAAGTTCGGGATCGCGTTCAGCTCGCCCTCGGTCTTGGAGACCAGGTCGCCGACGGTCTGGATGCCGGCCCGCTTGAGGCAGTTGTAGGAGCGCACGCCGAGTTCGAGCTCCTCGATCAGGATGTCGTCCATGGCGTTGGGCGGACGGGAGTTATTGCCCGCCGGACCGGCACCGACGAGACCGGCGTCGAGCGTCCCCGGGGTGCCGACATCGCGCAACTCCACGACGCGATCGGCGTCGGTGAAGATGGCCAGCTGCGAGATCAGGATCTCGGCCGCCTCGCGCAGCGCGGCGTGGGGGTCGATCGAGCCGTCGGTCTCGATGTCCAGCGTGAGCTTGTCGAAGTCGGTCTTCTGGCCGACACGAGCCTGCTCGACGTTGTAGGCGACGCGACGCACGGGGCTGAAGATCGAGTCGATGGGGATCACGCCGATCGGCTGATCCGGTGACTTGTTCTCCTCCGCCGGGCGGTAGCCACGACCCCGACCGATGGTCAGGTAGACCTCGAGCTTGGTCTTCTTCTCGAGCGTGGCGATATGGGCGTCCGGGTTGAGAATCTCGACGCCCGAGGGCAGGTCGATGTCCTTGGCGGTGATCTCTCCGGGGCCGGTAACGACCAGCGGAGCCTCGATCTCGGTGGCGTCTGAGTGCATGCGACACACGACACCCTTGAGGTTCAGGACGATGTCAGTGACGTCTTCCTTGACCCCGCGAATGGTCGAGAACTCGTGCGCGACTCCCTCGATCCGAACGCTGGTCACGGCCGCGCCGGCCAGCGAGGAGAGCAGCACGCGTCGCAGCGAGTTGCCAAAGGTGTAGCCGAAGCCCCGATCCAGCGGCTCGATCGTGAACGATCCGCGGGTGTCATCTGATGACTCGCTGGAGATTCGGGGGACTTGGAAGTCAAGCATTTCTAGTCCTAACATCGTGGGTTCCTGGCCGCCGCTTGGACGGCGGCGGGTTTCAGAGCCGCGCGGGTGCTGACCGCGCGGCCGGGTAAATCGTCTACTTCGAGTACAGCTCGACGATCAGCTGTTCCTGCACCGGGGCGGCGATCTCACGCCGTTCCGGCTTGCGCAGCACCTTCGCGGTCAGCGAATCGTGATCGGCCTGAAGCCAAGCCGGCACCTGGCCGGTCAGCTCGGTCGCATCACGGATGACCTGGGAGGCACTCGACTTCTGGTGAATCGCGATGACATCGTCATCGCGCAGCTGATAGCTGGGGATGTTCACGCGACGGCCGTTGACCGTCCAGTGGCCGTGCAGGATGAGCTGCCGGGCCTGGCGACGAGAGGCGGCAAAACCAAGCCGAACGAGCACGTTGTCAAACCGGCACTCGAGCATGCGCAAGAGGTTCTCGCCGGTGACACCCTGCTGACGCGAGGCCTTCTCGTAATAAATCCGGAACTGCTTCTCGAGTACGCCGTAGTAACGGCGAGCCTTCTGCTTCTCGCGCAGCTGGACGCGGTACTCGCTCTGCTTCTGGCGACCGCGACCGTGCTCGCCGGGCGGATAGCCCCGCCGTTCGACGCCGCACTTGTCAGTCAGGCAGCGCTCGCCCTTGAGGAACAGCTTCTGTCCCTCGCGACGGCACTGCTTGCACTGAGGAGAAGTATCTCTAGCCATCAGACGCGCCTGCGCTTTCTGGGCCGGCAGCCGTTGTGCGCCTGGGGGGTGACGTCCTTGACCCCGGTCACCTCGAGCCCAGCCGCCTGCAGGGAGCGGATCGCCGTCTCGCGGCCCGAACCCGGGCCCTTGACGAATACCTCGACCTTTTGCAGGCCGTGCTCGATCCCCTTGCGGGCCGCGGCGTCGGCGGTGACCTGGGCGGCAAAGGGGGTGGACTTGCGCGAGCCCTTGAAG
>DASXHG010000070.1:0-8171 GCA_036488625.1 Solirubrobacteraceae bacterium
TGCCGCGGCCATCAGCGCGGTGATCACCGTCCACTTCCTGTCCAAGTACTTCGAGCGCGGGAACCTGCGCCCGTTCGGGATCTACTGCATCGTGTTCGGGCTCTTCATGGTCCTGTTCACGCTGATCGTCGGCACCCCGTAACGCCGCGCGGGCCTGGGCCCGTGGGCTCTCGGCCGCCCGACGACCGGCCCCGGCCCCGACGACCTGCCCCGGCCCCGACGACCTGCCCCGGCCCCGACGACCTGCCCGGGCGGCGGCCCCGAGGCCGCCTTGGGTCAAAAACCGGAAATAGTTTCCGGTTTTCGACCCCGACGCCGGGCGGCGGGTTCAAAAGCGTCCAAATAGTTGCTTTCGACCCCGTCCCGGCGCCCGAAGGCCCGAACAGGCCGCGGTGTCAGCTATTGGCCGCTCGGCCGCGGAAGGTCCGCCAGCGCGACCGACTCAGCTGAAGCGCACTTTGCCGTTGGACCGCGCCCGGGCCTGGGCGCGATCGACGAAGTCCAGGCGCTTGGTGGCAGCCCGGAAGAGCCGTGTGACGAGCCGCAGGCGCGCGTTCTCGGAGCGCAGGTCGAGCAGACCCTGCTTGGCCTCGAGGCCGAAATCGACGGTGGCCGCCATCGCATAGGCGGTCATCGAGTCGAGCTCGTCGTCCTCCAGCTCACGATCGGTGGCGCGGCGGACCAGGTCGGCGTAGGCGGCCCGGGCGGCCGTGGTGAGATCCTCGTCGGGCTCCTCAGGGCGGTCCTCGATGAACTCGACGATTCCGGCCGGGTAGGGGAGATGGGCCTGGCGCTCGAGCACCCGGACCGGCCGCGTGCCCCGCGCCAGCAGGTTCATCCGGCCGTCCTCGAGCTGTTCGAGCACCTTCTCGATCTCCATCGCGCAGCCGATCTCGCGCAGTCCATCGTCGGACAGCCAGACGATCCCGAACTCGTCCTCGGAGGTCAGGACGCGGCTCATCATCGCCTTGTAGCGATCCTCGAAGATGTGCAGCGGGACCAGCTCTCCGGGCAGCGCGACCAGCCCCAGGGGAAAGAGTGGGAACTCGCTGGCGACGGGTTCGGGCATGGGAAAAGTCTAGGCCCGGCAGGGCCTGGACCGGCCGGGCGTAGACCAGACGGCCAGGGCCAGGGCCAGGCCCGGGGCCGGGGCGGGGGCGGGGGCCAGGGCAGCCGGGGCGGGCCGGGGGCCAGGGCCAGGGCCGGGGGGGACCGGGGCCAGGGCCGGGGCCGGGGCCGAGAGCCGGAAGCAGCCCGGCCCCGCGGCTAGGACCGGCGGGCGGTGACGAGCAGGTTGTAGAAGATGGCCGGCGGCAGCATCGGCTCGAGCACCTTCTCGTCCAGCCGCTGCAGCACCAGGTAGCCGTGGAAGGCGTACTGGCGCCAGAGCATGGGCACATCCTCGGGGGCGGCGCTGGCCTCGAGGCTGCGGTTGAACCAGCCAAACCAGTTGGCGGCCAGCTCCTCACCGCGAACCTCGATGTCGGTGAAGCCGGCGCGGCGCGCGTAGCGCTGCAGGTCGGCGGGATCGAAGGCGTGGATGTCGACGCAGCGCTCGAGCTCGTGGTCGACGTGCTCGGCCGAGCCCACCTCGGCCGGCGGCGGTGCCGGTGCGGCCCGCATCAGGCGGCGCCACGCTGGGGACAGGCGCCACGCCCCACGCTTCGGAATCAAGGCGATCCGGTCGCCCACGCGTGAGGGCTCGCCGGCGAACACGATCCGGCCGCCCGGTCGCAGGACGCGGTGAAACTCGGCGAACGCGCGGCGCAGATTGGGCAGGTGATGAAGGACCGCGTGCCCGAGGACGAGATCGAAGCTCCCGTCGGCGAAGGGCAGCGACTCGGCGTCGGCGCGGGCGGCGCGCACCGTGAGGCCCAGGCGCTCGGCGTTCCCGCGCAGCGTGTCGACCATCCCCGGCGAGATGTCGGTGCAGGTTGCCTCGCCGACGACGCCGGCCTGGAGCAGGTTGAGGCTGAAGTAGCCGGTCCCAGCGCCGATCTCCAGCGAGCGGTCATAGCCGTCGTCGAGCTCGCGTCCCAGGAGCTTGCGGAGCTTGCCCAGCACCTGTTGCTGGCCGACGGGACCGAAGTCGATGCCCCACTTGGAGTCGTAGGTCTCAGCCGCCACATCGTGGTAGCGGGTGTTGACCTCCCGGATCTCGTCGGCGCTGCGTAAAGCCTCCATCGCCGCGCGCACATTACCCTGTCGCCGTGCCTCAGAACGCCTACGTACAGCGCGACCAGCCCGACGGAGTCCCGCCCCTGGAGCTCACCGGCGAGCGCACCTTGCCCGACGTTCCGGCCGAAAACTACTGGTATCGGCGCCATCTGGCCGTCTACGAATGGATCGGCGCCCGCGTGATCGGCAAGCGGGTGATCGACCTGGCCTGCGGCGAGGGTTACGGCTCCGAGGTCCTCTCGCGGGGCGCGACGTCCGTGGTCGGCGTGGATGCCAACCCCGAGGCCCACGACCACGCCCGCCTGCGCTACCGGCGCCAGAACCTGACCTTCGAGCGCGGCATGGTCGAGACTCACGGGGCACCCGGCGCCTACGACGCGGTCGTGTTCCTGCAGACGATCGAGCATGTTCACGACCCGGTGGCCGTGCTCGAGCACTTCCGCTCCCTGCTCGCGCCCGACGGGGTTGCGTACATAACCACCCCGAATCTGCTCACCCTGGCCCCCGAGGGAGCGGCGAAGTCCGACAACCCCTGGCATCTGAAGGAATACCGGGCCCAGGAGTTCAACGCCCTGTGCTCGCAGGTGTTCGCCGAGGTCGAGCTGTGGGGGCTCTTTCACGCTCGCAAGCTCCGCGCCCACGAGCTGGCCCTGGCCTGCGGCTGGGACGCCGTGCACGCCCGGCTCGGGATCACCAAGCCCTTCTATGACCGCTTCACGCCGGCCATCGCCAGCCGCGATTTCGCGCTGCACCGCGACCGCGACCTTGATCGCGCGCTGGACTTCCTCGCCGTGTGCCGATGAGCCGCGGGCGGGGGCGGTTGGCCCTCGTCCTGCACACGCATATGCCCTATGTGGAGGGCTTCGGGACCTGGCCGTTCGGCGAGGAGTGGCTGTGGGAGGCGATCGCCACCAGCTATCTGCCGCTGCTGGACCGAGTGCTGGGTCGGGCGCCGCTGACCCTGTCGATGACTCCGGTACTGGGCGATCAGCTCGAGCAACCCGAGGCGATCGAGCGCTGCCTGGCCTTTCTCGAGGAGGTTCGGCCCGAGACTCACCGCCGCGACGCCGATGAGCTGCGGGCCGGCGGCCAGGACGAGCTGGCGGCGGAGATCGACCGCGCGGCCGGCGACTACGCCTGGGCCGCCCGGCGCCTGCGCGAGCTGGGCCCCGGGGGACTGCTCGCGGCGCTCAACGAGCACGCGAGCTGGACCTCGGCCGCGACCCACGCCGTGCTCCCGTTGCTGGCCACCGAGGACGGTGTCCGTCGCCAGCTCGAGACCGGGGTGGCGGCGCACCGGAGGCGCGCGGGCAGCTGGGCCGGGGGACTGTGGCTGCCCGAGTGCGCGCACGCCGGGTGGCTGAACGCCTCGCTCGAGGCGGCCGGGGCGAGCGCCACCTGCGTGGAGCTGACGCTGCTGTTCGGGCTCGGTGATCCGCGTCACCTGCAACCGCTGGCCACCGAGGAGGGTCCGGTGCTGTGGCCGATCGACCGGGAGACGATCTCGCTGGTCTGGAGCGACGGCGGCTACCCCGCCCGCGGTCCGTACCGCAACTACCACGGCCACACCACCTTCCGTCACCACGCGTGGCGCAACGACGGTGGTGCCTACGACGCGGCGGCGGGTCGCGCCCAGGCCGCGGCTGACGCGGCCGACTTCGTGACCCGCGTCCGCGCCCGGGTTGAGAACGGGGGCGTCTGCGTCTGCGCGCTCGATACCGAGCTGCTCGGCCACTGGTGGTACGAGGGCGTGGATTGGCTATCGGCGGTGCTTGACGAGTCAACCCGCCAGGGTCTGGAGCTGACCACGCTCGACGACGCTCTGGCGGAGGCCGAGCCCAGCGCCGCGCCGAGTCAGCTGCCGATCACCAGCTGGGGCGAGGGCGGTGATCTGCGTACCTGGAGCTCCCCGCGGGTGAGCGAGATGGCCTTCGACGCGCGTACGGCCGAGCTCCGCCTGGCATCGAGCTCGGGGCCGGGGGCGGTGTCGAAGCGCGCGGCGCGAGAGCTGCTCGCGCTGCAGAGCAGCGACTGGGCGTTTCTGGCCTACCGCGGCACGGCCGGCGATTACCCGCGGGAGCGCTTCTTCGGCCATCTGGGCGCGTTCGGGCGGGCGTTGAGCGGCGAGCCCGGCATGAGCCCGGAGCTCCGGGGTCTCGCGCCTGACCTGGCGGCCTGAGCCGGGCTATCGCCAGCGGAAGGTCTTGGGCGTGTCCCGGAGCCGGATCACCTTGGCCGGGATCCCGCCGACGACCGCGTTCTCGGGTACGTCGCAGGTGACCACGGAGCTCGTGCCGACGATCGAGTTGTCGCCGACGGTGACGCCGCGCAGGAAGCAGGCGCCGTAGCCGATCCAGACGTTATGGCCGATGTTGACGTCGCGCTTGTAGATGCCCTGTTCGCGGATCGGGCGCTCGACCTCGACGACGCCGTGGTCGAAATCGATGATCATCACCCGGTCGGCGACGATGCACTCGCGCCCGATTGAGATGTGCTGGAAGGCGGAGATCGTGCACTCCTGACCGAACACGGTCTTGGCGCCGATCTCGAGTTCTCCCTCGTGGACGCGGACCTTGCACCCGTGCCCGAGCCACGACCAGCGTCCGAGCTTGACGGTCGCGTTGGGCCCGATCTCGAACTTGACCCCCGGGCACACGAAGCACAGCCCGTCGGTCTGCAGCCGACCCCGCCAGCGGAGCTTGAGCCACAGCCAGCGCAGCATGAGCACGAAGTAGCCGCGCGTCAGCATCCCGTTGGCGCGGGCGAAGCGCCAGAAGGCCACCGGTCCACCGTGGAGCGGGGCTGGTCCCGGCCTGAGGGATGGCGGCGGGGCCAGGGGCGGCCTGCGCGGGCGCCGTGGCTGCTCTGTACCGACCGAGCGCACGCGCCGATCGTAGTAGGCGGGACCCGCGCGCGGAGTCCCGGACGCAGCTACCCGTCGTCGACGAGGCCGGTGAGCGCGCCGAGCAAACGCTTGGAACGCTTGGACACGCCGGGCAGTTCGAGCAGGCGGTGCGTCGGGGTCTCCCCGGCGCGCATGCGCCGCAGTTGCTCGGACGCGATCGGTTGCCACTGCTCGTCCACGAGGCGCGCCGCCGGCTGCTGGTCGACCTCCTCCTCGCTCAGCTCCAGATGCTCGGCCCACAGGCGCACCCGGGTATTGCGAGCCAGCTCGGCATCGTCGGTGACGACGCACATCTCGGTGTCGTTGAAGAACGAGTGAGCGTTCAGGTTGGCCGAGCCGACGATCAGCCAGCGATCGTCGATGACCGCCACCTTGGCGTGCACGTAGAGCGGATCGGCGCGGTCCTTGAGCGGCGAAAGGGATCGGATCGTGGCTCCGAGGACGCGGCCCTGACCGTTGTCGGCGTCGAGCAGCACGCCGAGCTGGCCCTTGGTGTCCTCGGCCCCGTTGTTGGCCTTGGCCGGGAGCAGGATGACGACGCGGAAGTCCGGGGTGGGGGGGTCACGGAGCTTGTCGGCGATGATCGAGACCAGCTCGGGCGACCACAAAAACTGGTTCTCGAGGTAGATCAGCTCACGGGCCCCGTGGATGGCCCGCATGTAGCTCTCGAAGATCCGAAATTCTCCCTTCGGGAAATGCTTGTACATCCCCTCGGCCACGGTCCGAACGACCTGGACGGTGGAGTCGCCGGCCGGGGCGGGCGGGGGCGTGGCCGGCAGCTGCTCACCGGCGACCTCTTCCCAGCGGACGCGAAAATGTGCGGCGACGTCGGCCACGGCCGGACCCTCGAGCCGAGAGGCCACGTCGTGCCAGCCCAGCTGGCGCCGGGCCTGATGCTCGGAGGTGTCGTAGCGGTCCCCGGCGTCGTCGGTCAGGTCGATCCCGCCCACGAAGGCCACCTGGCCGTCGATGACGACGGTCTTCTCGTGATGGCAATGAAAGGGATGCTCGCGGGGATCGCCGTAGGCCTGGATCCTGGTCCCCCGGCGCAGGTTCTCCAGGGCCGAGGCCACCTCCTTGCGGGTGGGATGAAAGGCGGGCACCGGAGCGCCCGACCAGACCAACACGCGGACGTCGATCCGCTCGGCCAGCTCGGCCAGCAGGACACCGATCGGCTTGTCGTGCTCTCCGGACCGGTGCAGTGCGAAGGAGGGCGCGAGGTGCCAGCCGGTGATGTGAACGAAGGACTGGGCCTCGGACATGGCCTGAGCGATGACCGGCAGCGCGTTGGCGCCGTCGATCAGCACCTCGAGGCGGCAGCCCTCGCGCGGCGGCGGCTCGCCGCGGGCGAAGACGCCCGGTTCGGATGGCGAGAAGACGTGGCCCCAGCCCAATCGCTGCAGCCGGCGGCGGTGTTTGAGGTTGACCGCGGCCTCGATTCCATCCCCTACGAGGGCGTCGAGGCGGCCGGCCAGCTGATTTGGCATCGGCTCAGTCCTACCGCATTTGCTCGTTGCGCACACCCGCGGAGATAGGTCCGGCAGCCTGCCCTGGCAATATGGCTGCACCCGTGGCCACCTCTGAGAAGTCACTCGCCCAGCGTCTGCTCGAGGGCGACAAACGTGCCCTGGCTCGGGCCATCACCCTGGTCGAAAACGACGATCCGGCCGGATGGGAGCTGGTCCGCGAGGTCTATCCGCACACCGGGAAGGCGGCGGTGGTCGGCTTCACCGGGCCGCCCGGGGTCGGCAAATCGACCCTGCTGGGGGCGCTGGTCAAGCTCGAGCGCGAGCGCGAGCGCACGGTGGCCGTGCTCTCCATCGATCCGTCTTCACCGTTCACCAAGGGCGCCCTGCTCGGCGACCGGATACGCCTGACCGAGCATTTCCTGGACCCCGGCGTGTTCATACGTTCGATGGCCAACCGCGGGGCATTGGGTGGATTGAGCGAGGCGGCGCTGCAGGCCGCCCTGCTGATGGATGCCTCCGGCCGCGACATCGTGATGCTGGAGACGGTCGGCGTCGGGCAGGCCGAGGTCGACATCATCGATCACGCCGACACCGTCGTCCTCGTCCTGATGCCGGGCTCGGGTGATTCGATCCAGGCGCTGAAGGCCGGCGTCATGGAGATCCCGGATGTGATCGTTGTCAACAAGGCCGAGCACCCGCTGACCGACACGATGGTCAGGGAGATCAAGACGATCCTCGCCCTGGGTCCGCACCGCGACTGGGAGGTTCCGATCCTGCGCACCGAGGCCACCCGGGGTGAGGGGGTGGGCGAGCTGCTCGACAAGCTGGCCGAGCACCGTGAGTTCATCGAGGCCGAGGGCACGCTGTCTGAGCGCCGCAAGCGCAATCTGATGAGCGAGGTGCTGGCCATCGCCACCTACCGCATGCGCCGCGAGCTCGAGGAGTCACTGCGCGAGGACACCGAGGTCCAGGAGCTGCTCGACCGGGTCGTCTCGCGCGAACTGGATCCGGCCAGCGCCGCGACCACGATCCTCGATCGGGAGGCGAGCAAATTACAGCAGCGCTGACCATGCCCCACGCGGTCGCCGCGCTGGTCCTGGCCGTCGCCGGGGTGGCCAAGTTGCGTTCCCCGCAGGCGGCCGCCCGCGCTGTCGGCGCGCCGGTGGCGATGGTCCGAGTCTTCGCCGCCGGGGAGATTGCTCTCGCCGTCGTGGCCTTGGTTACCGCGAGCGCGTGGAGCTCGGTCCTGATGGCGGTCCTGTACGCCGGCTTCTCGGTCCTGACCTTGAGACTGGCGCGGGCCGGCGCGGCCTGTGGTTGCTTCGGCGCCGAGGAGTCGCCGGCCTCGGGGCTGCAGTCGGTGCTGAGCGCCGCCCTGTCGGCGCTCGCGTTGCTCAGCGCGCTGGGCGGCGCTCACGCGGCGGGGTGGATTGCGCACCGTCCGCTCGGGACGCTCGCTGTCCTTGTGATCGGCGCCGCCGGGCTCGTCTATGCGATCGTGCTCGCCTACTCCGAGCTGCCCTCGCGGTGGCAGTCGTGGAGTCCGGTGTGAGTCCGTCGGCCCGCCTGGCCCAGGCTGTCGGCGGCCTGCTCGAGCGGCGCACCTCGCGCCGGGGCGT
>DASXHG010000413.1:0-1950 GCA_036488625.1 Solirubrobacteraceae bacterium
GTCCAGGGCAGGAACGCCGCCCCGGTCTGCAGCGCCGAGTAATGGCGGACGTGCTCCAGGTACAGAGTGCCGAGGAAGAAGGTCGAGTACATCCCGGTGACCAGGAACCCGCGGACAAGGCTGGCCCGAGTCAGCCCCGGCAGGCGCAGGATGCGCAGCGGCATGATCGGGTTCTGTATCCGGCTCTCGAGCGTCAGGAAGGCGGCCATCAGAAGCACGGACAGGGCGCCGAAGCCGAATACGTCAGTCGAGCCCCAGCCGTGGCCAGTGGCCTCGACGATTGCGTAGATCGCGCTCATCAGCGATGTCGTGATGAGCAGCGAGCCCAGCCAGTCGACTCCATGCTCGAGCCCCTGGCCCGCGTCGCCGCGGATCAATGCCCGGCCCAGCACGAACGCGAGCAGCCCGATGGGCAGATTGACGAAGAAGACCCAGTGCCAGCTCAGGGTCTCGGTGAGCACGCCGCCGGCCAACAGGCCGAGCGAGCCGCCCGCGACGGACACGAACACGTAGGCGCTCATGGCGCGGGCGCGGTCGCTGGCCTGAGGGAAGTCGGCGATGATGATGGCCAGGATCACCGAGGCCTGGGCGGCCGCGCCCACGCCCTGCAGGAAGCGAGCACCGATCAGGGCGCCCTGGCTGGGCGCCACCCCGCACATGAGCGAGGCGGCGACGAAGATGGTCAGGCCGGCCAGGAATACGCGCTTGCGCCCGACGAGGTCGCCGAGCCGGCCGGCGAGCAGCAGCAGGCTGCCGAATGTGACCAGGAAGGCGTTGACGACCCAGGTCAGGTTGCCCTGGCTGAAGTGGAGATCATGCTGGATCGACGGCAACGCGACGTTCACGATCGTCACGTCGAGGACGATCATCAGCTGCGCCAGGCAGACGACCATCAGGGTCGCCCAGGGGCGCCGATCTGGTTTGAGGGTGGTTAGAGAGACGAGGTGCATAGCGCTCCGGTGGTTGAAAAAGCGGTCAGACAAGAGATAAACTGGAGGCCGCCTCCGAAATAACTGGAGGCTTCCTCCGGATACGATACGGAGGGTCCCTCCGTTTGTCAATGAGACTTTCCCTATGAGCACGACCACAGCATCCGACCAACTCCTCGTCAGGCCTAAGCGCGCCGACGCGCGCCGCAACTACGAGAAGGTCCTCAGCGCCGCCCGTGAGGCCTTTCTGGAGGGCGGGGAGGACACTTCGCTCGAGGAGATCGCCCGGCGCGCCGGGGTCGGTATCGGGACCCTCTACCGGCACTTTCCCAATCGCCAGGCGCTGCTCGAGGCGCTTTACGCCGGCGAGGTCGAGGAGCTGTCGCGCTCGGCGGCCGAGCTCGATGCGAAAGAGCCGTGGGACGCCCTGAGCCTCTGGTTTGAGCGCTTCATCGCCTACCTGGCCACCAAGCGAGCGCTGGCCGGCGAGCTACTGAACTACATGGACAAAGATGCCCCGCTGTTCGCGGCCAGCCGGGCGTCGATGTTCGCGGCCGGCGAGCCGCTGCTCAAGCGTGCCCAGGAGGCCGGCGTGGTACGTCCCGACGTCGAGTTCGGGGAGATTCTCCAGATGGTGATGGGGATCGGCAAGATCCCGACCGCCGATCCGGCGCAGACCGAGCACATGCTCCGGATCGCCCTCGACGGGTTGCGCTACCGCCCACAGGACTGACTCCCCGTCCCGCGCGGGACGGGTTTTGGGCCCACGGGACACGGAGCGCCGAAAAGTTCGGTTGCTCCGTTGACGACCCCGGCGCTCCGGGGCCATGGTTCGGTGCCGAATAAGTTGGCTGCTAAAGTTTCGGTACCAAATGAATTCCTCCACTTCGCCATCTCTCGCCTCTCCCGCCGCGGCGTCACGCCTCGACCCGCACGTAAAGCGGATCGCGATCGTCGTCATCCTCGGCGCGATCATGTCCGTGCTGGACACGACGATCGTCAACGTCGCGCTGCACGACCT
>DASXHG010000432.1:0-6432 GCA_036488625.1 Solirubrobacteraceae bacterium
AGCGTGACGATCACCCGGGCCTTGCCGCTCAACGCCGAGGGCTCCTTCGAGTGTCCCGGGATGAGCCGGCGCAGAGTCGGGCCCATCTGAGAGAAGAGGTCGGGTACGCCGGTCCAGTCAGACAGGATGTGGTAGCCGTCGGCGCGGATCACCGGCGACAGCTGCTTGACCATCTGCAGGATCTGCAGGGCCACCACCAGCAGCAGGGCGTCGGCCCGGATCAGCAGCCACACGCCCATCGTCAGGACGGCTACGACGACGTTGAAGTACAGGCCCGCGAGGTCGACCCGAAGCCGGGCACGCTTCGGGAGCCGATAGGTGTCGGTGACGTCGGTGTAGAAGGCCGGCCAGACGAGATACAGGCCCATGCCCATCCCCCCCGGCGTGGCACCGCCATAGCGGCAGGCGGCGGCGTGACCGAGCTCATGAAACCCGGCCGAGGCCACCGCGAGCGCGAACACGAGCAGGAGCAGGCCTGGGCTGTGAAAGGCCTGAGCGGTGGCCGAGGCCACGCCCTTGTCGATGAGGACGAACCAGAAGACGCCGATGAAGGCGGCCACGAGCGGCCACATGATCCACGGGCGGAACAGGAACGTGAACGGGGCCGTCAGCCTCCGGGTGATCGCCGGGTTGGTGACCAGAACCTTGAAGCGCAGGGCGAGCAGCGGGTTGCGGCGCGGCGGCGCCTTGTGCTCGGTCCCGGCCAGCAGGCCCTGCTCGGACAGCTTCTCGGCCAGCCGCATGACCGGCTTCTCGTCCACTCGCCGGCCAAGGTGATCCGACAGCGCGCCGGCGAGCTCGCCGGCGTCGCGTTGACCGTCGACGTGCTCGAGCAGCCCGTACATCAGCGGCCCGAGCTGGACCATCTGGCCGTCTCCGCGACGGACGAGATTGGCTCCGTCCCGGTAGCCGCAGCCGTGAACGGGTCCCAGCAGCTCGACGCCCTCACCCAGGCTCAGTGGCGCCCGGGTGAGGACGGCGGCGGGTGCCGCGGTCGGTTCAGCGGTCGTGGTCACGGCGACCGCGTTGTCAGAGGCCGGCAGGCCCTACTTCTGGGCGACGCTGGCGTCCTGGTTGGCCGTCGCGTCCGCGGTGACGTTGTCGAGGTTCTGCTGGATGTCGACCTCCTGAGGCGCGAGCGCCTCAGCCGTGGCACCCTGCGATCCAACGTTGGCGCCGACCGCGGCATCCACGGGCGCGGCGACGTTGCCGTTGGCGGCCACGGCGCCGTCGACCGGCGCGGCGAGATTGGCATCGGCGTGGAGGTTGACGTTGGCGTCGAGCAGGCTGCCACCGTTGAGCAGCGAGTCCACGCTGCCCGTGGTGCCCGAGACGGCTCCGCCAGCGGCCCCGGCGGCGCCTCCAGCGGCACCGGCGACACCGTCGACCGCATTGCCGGTCGAACCGGCGACACCATCGACCGCGTTTCCGGCCGAACCGGCGACTTCGCCGGCTGTGCTTCCGGCGGCACCCGTCACACCTTCGACTGCACCGGGAGCGGCGCCGGTAGCACCGTCGACGGCACCGCCGACAGCCCCGGCCACGGGCTCGGTCGCCCCGGCCGCGGGCTCCGCTGTCCCAGCTGCGGGCTCGGCGGGAGCCGCTGCGGGCTCGGCGGGAGCCGCTGCGGGCTCCGCAGGAGCGGCTGGCGCCGTGGCACCTTCGGCCGGCGCGCTGGGCGCCGTGGCACCTTCGGCCGGCGCGGTGGGCGCGGTGGGCGCCGTGGCGCCGTCGGCCGGAGCCGGTACGTGCGCCACGCCGGAGCCGTCGGCAGCCCCGCTCGTGACCTCCGCCCCGCCCGTGGCAGGCGTCCCGGCAGCAGGAGCGGCGGGCGTCGTTGCGCCCGTGCCGGTTCCACTGTTCTGATCAACACTGGCGTGCTGCGGAGCGTCAGCTGTCGCGCTGCCGCTGATGCCCTGCTCAATCGAGCCATGCTGCTCGGCGAGACCTACCGCCTGGGCATCGGGGCTCAGAACATTGGCCGTCGCAGCGGCCTCGATCGGCGCGGCCACGTTCAGGTTGGCCGCCGCGGCCAGATCCACTGGCGCCGCCAGATCCAGGCCCAAATCCACATTCGCGTTTACATCCAGCAGAGAGAGAACTTCTTTGTTGGGAAGAGATACGGCGCCCTCAGCCTCAATCTCATCCATCGACACGCGGTCGTCGTCCACTGTCGCCTCCTTTATCGCGCAGGTGCATTCGTACTCCCCGATCGGGATCGGATCGAAACGCCTTTGTCGGATCCGGAATGACCCTGATGGGTCATGCCGATCAGCGTCGCGCGAAGCAATCCGAAAGACCCTGACACCGCGCAGCGATCGCTTTAGAGTTGGTTCACCCTGCCACGACCGTCGAGGAGATGAGATGGGCTTCGACCAGTACCACGAACCGCCCGAGGAGCTCCCGGGGCCCACGCGAACCTTCGCCCGGCTGTGCGCCTCACTGACCGAGGAAGCCGAGGCCATCGGCTGGTACGAGCAGCGGATAGCCGTCGAGAGTGACCCCGAGGCGCTGGCTGTGATGCGCGACGCTCAGGGCGAGGAGTTCAAGCACTTCGCCATGGATCTCGAGTTTCTGCTCCGCCGCACGCCGACCTGGCGCGAGATCGCCCAGGGGGTGCTGTTCAAGACCGGAGACATCGTCGAGCACGGTGAGGAGGCCGAAGCCGAGGCCACCGAGGACGACGATGGCGGATCTGAGCCCCATTCGGACGACGGAACGGGCTCGCTGGGCATCGGAAGCCTCCGGGCGGTGGTCCGATGACCAATCATCTGCTCCGCTCGCACGCGCCGATCAGCGACTCGAACTGGAAGCTCCTTGATGAGGAGGCTCGGGAGCGCCTGCACCCGGCCCTGGCCGCCCGTCGGCTGGTCGACTTCCTCGGGCCCTATGGCTGGGAATACTCGGCGACCAATCTCGGCCGGGTCGGCCCACTATCGGAGGCCCCGGCGGAGGGGATTTCCGCCCTCCAGCGTCGCGTGCTCCCGCTGGTCGAGATGCGCGCCGAGTTCGCCATCTCCCGGGCCGAACTCCGCGACGACGACCGTGGCGCCACCGACGCCGATCTGGAACCGCTTGACACCGCCGCCCACCAGATCGCCGTGGCCGAGAACCGAGCCGTCTTCCACGGCTGGCCGGCGGCATCGATGACCGGCATCGTCGAGGCCTCGCCCCACGGCGACTGCGCTCTCGGTGACGCCGTCGACGAGTACCCGCGGTCGGTGAGTTGTGCCGTGGAGAAGCTGCTCCGCAACGGGATCGAAGGGCCTTATGCGCTGGCCCTGGGCGGGGAGCAGTACCGGCGCGTCGTCGAGACCGCCGAGCACGGCGGCTATCCGCTGCTCGAGCACCTGCGCAAGATCCTCGAGGGTCCGATCGTCTGGACCCCCGGCCTCTCCGGCGGGGTCGTGCTGAGCACTCGCGGCGGCGACTTCCAGCTCGAGTGCGGCCAGGACCTGTCCCTCGGTTACCTGGATTACGACCGCGAGGAGGTCCGGTTCTATCTCGAGGAGAGCTTCAGCTTCCACGTGGCCACGCCCGAGGCAGCGGTGCCCCTGAACGCCTGAACCGCTCCGATGTCATCCGTTTCGGGTGAGGTGCCGGCGCCCGAGAGCGCTCATCTTTTTGGGTGCGTCAATCCCGGCACTCGTCGGGCTGCTCAATCTCGAGGAGGGTGTTCGCCGTGTCTGATCGGTCTACAGCGTCGGATGACCTGCGTGCCTTGACCTGGGGTTGGTGGATCGCGATCCTGACCGGCGCCATCGGCGTGGTCGCGGGGGTTGTGGTCCTGGCCAAGCCGAGCGACAGCCTGGCCACGCTCGCGGTGGTGTTCGGGATCTTCGTTCTCCTCGACGGCATCATGGAGCTTGTCGGCGCCGTGGTCGGGGGCTCACCCAACCGGGGAATGCTGGCCGTGGTCGGCGTGATCAGCGTGATCGCCGGGATCCTGCTCATCCGTCATCCGCTCGGCGGCGTCAGAGCCGTCGCCCTGATCGTCGGCATCTGGCTGGTCGCCGCTGGGGTCGTGAACTTCATTGGCGCGTTCGACGCCGAGCGGCGTCTCCTCCGGATCCTGGCCTCGCTGGTCCTCATCGTCGCGGGCGTCGCGATCGTGTCCAGCCCCAATATCGGGTACGCGACCCTCGCGCTGATCGCCGGCCTGGGCTTCATCTTCTACGGGATCGGGATGTTGGCCTACGGGTGGGCGTTGCACGCAGTCCGCCACGAGGGAATGGCCTTTACCGACCGGGGCGCCAGGCCCGCGATGTAATCAGCTTGTCAAGGCGGCCACTCGGCCGAACGCCTCGCTGATCAGCTCCGATAGGGCCGGCGCGTCCGCGGTGGCCACCCATTGGCCGAAGGCGCTGTGGAAGGCGGCGACACCGAGCTGGGCGGCGAGGCTTGCGTCAGGCTCATCTACCCCGCGGGCGCGCAGCGTCTCGCCGACGGCGGCCGCGATCGAGGCCAGCTTGATCAGCTCGCGTTCCTGAAGCCCGGGGTTGGCGGCGATGATCTCGCTGCGCGCCAGCGCGAACTGCCGGCGGCCCTGAAGTAGCTCCGCGGCGGCGGCGAACCCCTCGGCGACCGCCGCCAGTGGCGGGAGATCGGGACTCGCCTCCCGAACGCCGCCGACGATCGCATCCTGGAGCGCGGTGCCGCCGCCGAACAGGACCTCGCGCTTGTCGGCGAAGTGGCGAAAGAACGTCCGCTCGGTGACGCCGGCGCGCTGTGCGATCGCGGCCACTGTCGTCTCCTCGAAGCCAAGCTCGCCGAACAGCGCCAGCGCCGCCTGTTCGAGGCGTCCGCGGCTATCTGGCTCCCACCGGACCATCGCCTCATCGTAGTTGATGTCAGATCCTGACATCAACGTGGTAGTGTGATGTCAGCGGCTGACATAACCGCCGCGATCATCCACCACAGGAGGCATGGCAATGCGCGTATTCGTCACTGGCGCGACCGGATGGATCGGGTCCGCTGCCGTAACCGAGCTGCTCGAAGCCGGCCACGACGTCACCGGTCTCGCCCGCTCCGAGCAGTCCGCCGCCAAGCTGCGCGACAGAGGGATCGACGTCGTCCGCGGCACGCTGGAAGACGTCGGTACGCTGAAGGAGGCGGCAGCCGGCACCGACGGCGTCATCCACACGGCCTACAACCACGACGACTTCAACCGTTTTGCCGAAGCCGCAGCGCTCAACCAGCGCGCGATCGAGGCGTTCGCCGAGGTCCTTCAGGGGACGGATAAGCCGCTCGTGTTCTCGTCGGGAACCGGGATGGGGAAGCCAGGGCAGTTCGCCACCGAGGCCGACCTACCCCCGAGGGACTCTCACCCCCGGGCGGGATCCGAGTACGCCCGGGTCGAGATGGCAGCCAAGGGAATCAGGGTCTCGTCGGTCCGGCATCCGCCGACCGTCCATGGCGACGGCGACCACGGATTCGTCGCCATCCTCACCCAGATCGCCCGGACCTCCGGCGTCTCGGGCTACGTCGGCGCCGGCTCCAACCGGTGGCCGGCGGTCCACGTGCTCGACGCCGCCCCGCTCTACCTCAAGGCCCTCACCCAGGCCCCGGCTGGGGCGGTGCTCAACTCCGTCGCCGAGGAGGGGATCCCCACACGCGAGATCGCGGAGGCGATCGGCCGGGCACTCGGCGTACCCACGCAGAGCATCGAGCCGAGCCAGGCCGCCGAGCACTTCGGCTTCCTCGGGATGTTCTTCGCCCTCGACGTACCGGCCTCCAGCGAGCTGACGCGGGCGACCTACGACTGGCACCCGACGCACCCCGGGCTGCTCGACGACCTGAACGCCGGCTACTACACGCGCGAGGCCAGGACGGCGGGAACGCTGAGCTGAACCGACGGTAGGCGGGCCAGATCCCGCGCGCAATACTGGCGTCCGTGACCTTCGTACCGACCGCCCGCCATCTATTGCGGGCCAAGGATCTGGCCGACGCCCGGTATTCCGATCCGCTGGGCGTGGACGACCTGGCCCGCGCCGCCAAGCTATCCCGGGCTCACTTCAGCCGCGAGTTCCGACGGGCGTTCGGAGAGTCTCCGCACTCGTACCTGCTCACCCGGCGCTTGGAGCGCGCTGCCGCCCTGCTCCGCACCACCGACCGCTCGGTCGCGGACATCTGCTTCTCGGTCGGCCTGCAGAGCGTCGGCTCGTTTACGACCAGCTTCACGCGCACCTATGGGGTGTCGCCGACGGCCTATCGCGCCCGATTCCCTCCGGCGGCCGATCACGCGCAGGTCCCCACCTGCGTGCTGCGGGCCTACGGCCGTCCGCAACGCAGCACGTTTCGAGAAGACAGCGCCGCCCCTCGGGATTAGTGTCGCCGGCGACCGTTCCGTCGACCAAAGGAGGACATCATGATCAAGGTGGCCAACGCCCAGTTGTGGGTTCATGACCAGGACGAGGCGCTTGCCTTTTACAC
>DASXHG010000082.1:0-4867 GCA_036488625.1 Solirubrobacteraceae bacterium
CTCGCCACGCTCGGCAAGGACAGCCCCGCGTTTATCGATGCCCGTGAGTTCCCGCTTCCCCAGGAGTACCGCTTCCTTCCGCTGGAGGACGTGCTCACCGTACCGCCCGATGATCTCGAGGAGCGCACCGCCGTGTTCCTCGACTGCGGCAGCCTCGAGCGCAATCCCGCCGAAGCCTTCCGCCGACCGGGAATGCACATCCTCAACATCGACCATCATCACGACAACACCCGCTTCGGCACGGTCAATCTCGTCGATCCGCAGGCGTCATGTACCGCGGAGATCGTGTGGGATCTGATGCACGGGCTGGGCGTGGAGCCGACACCGCAGATCGCCCAGGCGCTGTACGTGGGACTGATCACCGACACCGGGCGCTTCATGTACGAGAACACCGGGCGTGAGGCGCACCTGATGGCCGCCGATCTGATCGATGCCGGGATCGACGTGCAGGGGCTCTACCGCCGGATCTACGAGGGCGTCCCCTACGGCAAGCTGGCCCTGCTCGCCCGCGGCCTCGCCAACGTCGAGCGCTACGACGGCGGTCGCCTGACCATCAGCGCTCTGAGCGCGGGTGACTTCCAAGCCTCGGGCGCCGAGGAGAGCTATTCCGAGGGGGTCGTCGATTACCTGCGCGCGGTCGAGGGGACCGCGGTGGCCGCGCTCGTCCGTGACCGCATGGGCAACGGGCAGGCCGGTTCGCGCAAGGTCTCCCTGCGGGCCGGCGACGATCGCGTGGACGTCTCGGCCATCGCCCGCGCCCAGGGCGGCGGCGGGCACCGCCAGGCGGCCGGGTTCACGACCGGGCTGTCAGATACCGAGCTGGTCCGCTTCCTGCGCGAGCAGTTGGCGGCGCAGCTGTAAGAGCCGGTCACTGCGGGGGTGCGCGATGGTCTCCGACCTGGCCGACTACGTACTGCTCTGCGATAAGCCGGCCGGGGTCACCTCCCACGACGTGGTGGCCAAGGTCCGCCGCGAGCTGCCCCGCAAGACGAAGGTCGGGCACTCCGGGACGCTTGACCCGTTCGCCACCGGCCTGCTGCTCGTGCTCGTCGGGCGGGCGACGCGCGCCCAGCGATTCCTGATGGCGTTGCCCAAGACCTACGAGGCCGTGGCCGAGTTCGGCGCCGTCTCGACCACGGGCGACCCCGAGGGCGAGATCACGGCCACCGGCCGCATGCCCGATGATCCGCTGCAGCTCCCCACGGGACGGATCCGGCAGCGACCCCACGCCTATTCGGCGGTCAAGGTCGACGGGCAGCGCGCGTACCGTCTGGCCCGGGCCGGGGTCGAGGTGGAGCTCGCCGAGCGCGAGGTGGAGGTGTACCGCTTCGAGCAGCGCTGGGTCCAGGGCCAGCGCCGGGGCTTCGTGATCGAGTGTTCGTCGGGGACCTATGTGCGCAGCCTGATCGCCGGCCTCGGCGACGCCTACTGCGCCGAGCTGCGCCGGACGCACATCGGGAGCTTTGACGTCGCCGACGCCGGTCCCGACAGCGGCCTGTCCCTGAGCGCGGCGCTCGACTTCCTGCCCGCGGTGCAGCTCGATCCCGACCGCGCGCGGGTGGCCGGTCATGGCGCTGCCGTGGCCGTCTCCGAGCCGGCGGACTCCGCGCTACCGGCGGTGGACACCGCGCAACAGGTTGTCCGCCTGCTCGACGCCGACGGGCTGATCGCGCTGGCCCGCCCCGGCGCCGAGCCGGGGACGCTGAAGCCGTTCGTGGGACTGCGCTGAGCTGCCCACCGGCGCCCGGGTCCTGGAACCAACCATCTAGCCTTCCGGCCCATGCAGATCACCCCCCTGGCCGACGTCCAGCCGCGCGCCCGCCGCGTCGCCGTCGGCGAATTCGACGGGGTTCACCTCGGTCATCGCGAGGTGATCGCGGGCAACGACACGGTGCTCACCTTCGAACCCCACCCGCTGGCCGTGATCAGGCCCGAGGTGGCCCCCAAGTTGCTGACCAGCCTGGAGGTCAAGGCCGAGCTCGTGGCCGCGATCGGCGTCAAGGAGCTGGTCGTCATCCCGTTCGATCGCGCGTTCGCGGCCCAGAGCGCGCAGGCCTTCATCGACGACGTGCTCGTCGGCCGCCTGCAGGCCACCCACGTCTCGGTGGGGGAGAACTTCCGCTTCGGCCATCGCGCCGGTGGCGATCCGGCCATGCTGGCCGCCGATCCACGCTTTCAGACGCGCGTGGTGGAGATGATCGAGGTCGACGGGGAAATCGTCTCCTCGAGCCACATCCGGGCCCTGGTCCTGGCCGGCGACGTCGGGCACGCGCGGCGCTTCCTCGGCGCTCCCTTTGCCGTCCGCGGCGAGGTCGTGGAAGGTGACCGGCGCGGACGCACGCTCGGTTTCCCGACCGCCAACCTGATCCCGGACGACAGCCTCGTCTGCCCTGGCCACGGGGTCTACGCCGCGCTCGCCGACGGTGATCCGGCCGCCGTCAACGTCGGCGTGCGGCCCACCTTCGGCACCGGCCGCGCGGTCCTGATCGAGGCCTATCTGCTCGACCAGGACGTGGATCTGTATGGGCACCGGCTGACGGTCGAGTTCCTGGAGCGGCTCCGCGGCGAGCGCCGCTTTGAATCCGTGGAGGCCCTGATCAAGCAGATGCATGAGGATGTGGGGGCAACGCGGGTGCTCGCCGCCGGGTGACGGCGCCGGTCGACCTCGGGTTCCCGCGCCCGTGTGACGGCGCTGCTCTGCTAGCCTCACCGGCCGCATGTCCCTGACCCAGGAACGCAAAGCCGAGCTCGTCACCAAGTACGGCGACAGCCCCACCGACACCGGCAAGACCGAGGTCCAGGTGGCGCTGCTCACCGAGCGAATCAACGAGCTCACCGAGCATCTGCGTGCGCACGGCAAGGATCACCACTCGCGCCGCGGGCTGCTGATGCTCGTCGGCCGCCGCCGCCGCTTTCTCAAGTACCTGCAGAGCAGCGATCTCGAGCGCTACCGCTCGCTGATTCGCGAACTCGGCCTGCGCCGTTGATCGCGGCCGGAGAGCCGGCCCCTGAGTTCACGCTGAAGCGCGGCGACGGCAGCGACTTCACGCGCTCCGATCTCCAGGACCGGACCACCGTTCTGGTCTTCTACCCGTTCGCGTTCAGCCCCGTCTGCACCGACCAGCTGAACCTCTACCAGGAGGTCCTGGGCGATCTGAGCGAGCGCGGCGCGGTGATGTACGGCGTTTCGTGCGATTCCTCCTACGCGCAGACCGCCTTCCGCGATCAACTCGGCATCACGATCGAGCAGCTCTCGGACTTCGAGCCCAAGGGCGCGGCCTGCACGGCCTTCGGCGTCCTTCACCCGGGCGGATTTCCCCAGCGCGCGCTCGTCATCACCGGTCCCGACGCCGTCGTTCGCTGGAGCTATCAGGCTCCCTCGCCAGGCGATCTGCCGGGCGCGAACCTGATCTTCGACGCCCTCGACGCTTAAGCGCCGGCGATGGGTGAGCCGCTCGGCTCAGCTCCGCTTCCGCCCCCGGGCCCCGAGGATCACGTCCGCGGGCCCGAGCGCGCGCTGGTGGTGATCGAGTACGCCGATTACGAGTGCCCGTTCTGCGCTGCCCTGCACGAGCGGCTACGCGAACTCGAGCACCGGTTGGTGTTCCGCCATTTCCCCGTCCGCTCGAGCCACCCCCGGGCGTGGCCGGCGGCCATGGCGGCTGAGGCGGCGGCCCGCCAGGACAGGTTCTGGCCCATGCACGATGCGCTGCTTGCCGATCAGGCCCGGCTCGAGGATCCGCATCTGTGGCGGCGGGCGCAGGATCTCGGTCTCGACCTCGAGCGCTTTGAGGCCGACCGGCGCTCGGAGGCCGTGGCCGAGCGGATCCGGGGCGATTTCCGCTCCGGAGTGCGGGCGGGTGTGGTCACGACGCCGACGATCTTCACCTGGTCAGACGGCCGGGCGCTCCAGGTCAGCGCCGAGGAGCTGGTCGACCGGCTCAGGCGCCCGGCGACGGGGCCGTAGCGGCGGCGGCCGGTTCCGGGGCCGTATTGACCGCAGCCGGTTCCGGGGCCGTAGCCGCCGCAGCCGGGTGGGCTTGCTCGAGGACCTCTGCCGTCGGCGGTTGGCCGCGCAGAACCCGCTGGTACTCGGGCGTGCAGATCGCCGACCAGACCAGGTCGAGCTGCCGTGCCGCCACGCTCGGATCGAGGTGCTGGAAGGAGCGCGTGGACTCGCACACGCCCTTGACCATCATCAGCACGTCGACGGCGCCCACGTCGGTACGGACGGCGCCGGCCGCCTGGGCGCGGGTCACGAGGCCGTCCAGCATCTCGAGCATCTCGTTGTGGGCGGCGCGTATCTCCGAATTGGTCAGCCACTCGTCGTCGAGGGCGTCAAACAGGGCCCGGTCAGTCAGGCTGCGCACGGCGGCCTGATCGATCAGCTCGAACAGGGCGTGACCGGGGTCGGGGTCATCGAATGCGGCGCGCCCGCGGGCGACCGATTCACGGATCCGCTCGACCACGACGGCGGCGATCAGATCCTCCTTGGAGGGGAAGTTCCGAAACAGCGTCCCGCGGCCGACGCAGGCCCGCTCGGCGATCTCGCCCACGCCGACGTCCAGGCCGCGCTCGCAGAAGATCGTCGTCGCGGCTTCGATCAGCCGCCTCCGGTTGCGCTCGGCGTCAGCCCGCAGCGGTCTGCGCTCGGGCACCACGCCTGTGGGGTTCTCCTCCATCGTCCAATCGAGATTCTCCTCCATCGTCAAGGACCCTGCGTCGCCTAGGCCGGCACTGGGGAAAGCTCGCCCGTGGCCAGATCACGCTCGATCTCCTCGGTGTGCGACTTGCGCAGGACGAACGTCATCAGGACACCACCGGCAGCGAGCATGATCGCCGCGGCCAGGAAGGCCACGTGATAGCC
>DASXHG010000451.1:0-5841 GCA_036488625.1 Solirubrobacteraceae bacterium
GGCCGCCGCCACGACGGCGCCGCCGCCGGCGTGGGTGAACGCGTCCTCGGCGGGGGTGACCGCGCCGCGCTCGGGGAAACGGCGGACGGAAACGAAGTCGACCCATTCCACGTGTCCCACGACCGCAACCCGCGTCACCACCGGCAGCCTAGTGGCACTGGCCAGCCCCGCCTAGTGTCCCGAATTTCCGACTCACGACACGTAGCTCCAAAGGCGTCAGGCCGCGCGGCGCGCGGCCGGCACCTGGCGGAGCCCCGGCGGCAGCAGCGGCACGACGCCGCGGCGGATGTACACCGCCCCCGCGTTGACGAGGGCCCGTCTCACCGGCGCCGGCGGCAGAGAGGCAAAGCCGTACTCGCGGCGAATGCGGTCCGGGAGGAGGGCGACGGTGATGAAGTTGACCGTTTCGAGCAGCGGCCGGGCGAGGTTTGAGACCGGGGGCTCGAGCACTATCTCACGGGCCCGCCGCCGGGCCCAGGCGCCGACACAGAGATCGTCTCCGTCGAGCATCGCCCGCCCATAGTCCTCGAGCTCGGACAGCGTCGCGGGCATCTGGGTGGTCCCCAGCCCGAACAGTCGGCCCAGGACGCGGTAGTCGGTCCAGAGGGCCTCGCGCTCCGCGCGGCTGAGGCGGCCGACATAGGTCTGATAGAGGACGACCGAGGAGTCGACCAGCGTGTACAGAATCCACATCAGCAGCTCGGGGTCATCGGCCCGGTAGGGAGTGCCGGCCGGGAAGCGACCCACCGCCTCCGGGAGTCGGCCGGAGACCCGGCGGTGCATCCCCCGCACGTGGCGACCGACGCGGTCGGCATCGTCACGGGCGCCGAACGTGATCACGCTGAGCGCCTCGGCCGTCCGGGCGAGCCGAGCGTATGGGTCGTCTAGCGCCTCGGAATGGGCGAGCAGCCCCGACACCGCCAGGGGATGGGCGGCCTGCATGAGAAGCGCCCTGGGGCCCGCCAGGGCCACGGCTCGCTCGCGCTGAACACGGCGGATCACCGAATCATCCGTGAAGTAGCTAACCGCGAGGCTCATACGTTCTGTTCAGCTTACCTGCACAGTTTGTTGGCAGTGTCGGCAGGCACGGAGTAGGGCCAGAGAATGAATTGTCAGAAACGGATTGAGCACCGCGCGATCGGGTAAGAACCTTTCGATGGCTGTCACAACGCCCCGGCCGGACACCCTGGTTGCCAGTCGCAGCAGGGTCCTCACGCGCCGCGAGGTCGAGCTTCTCTTCGACCGCTGGCAGAAGGGCCACGACCGCAGCGCCCGGGATGAGCTCGTTGAGCGCTTCCTGCCCCTGGCCCGTAAGCTCGCCCGCCGTTACAGCGGCGCCCGTGAGCCATTTGAGGATCTGCTCCAGGTGGCGAGCCTCGGCCTCGTCAAGGCCGTCGACCGCTTCGACAGCAGTCGCGGCACCGCCTTCTCGTCCTTCGCCGTCCCGACCATCCTCGGCGAACTCAAGCGCTACTTCCGAGACCTCGGCTGGGCGGTTCACGTGCCCCGCGGTGCGCAGGAGCGCGCCGTCAAGGTTGAGGAAGCCCAGCAGCAACTCAGCGCCCGGAGCGGTCGCGCCCCGACCGTGACCGAGATGGCGGAGTACCTCGAGTTCAGCATCGAGGAGGTCCTGGAAGCGCTGGAGACGTCGCGTGCCCACCACGCGTCCTCGCTCGACGCCCCGTACGACGACGGGGACGGCGAGAGCGGAACCGTGGTCGATGCCTTCGGGACCGAGGATCCCGACCTGCGAATGGCCGACGACCGCGTTACCGTTGGTGAGGCGGCACGCCAGCTCTCAGAGCGCGAACGCGAGGTGCTCGCCCTGCGTTTTGTCCACGATCTCACCCAGACCCAGATTGCCGATCGGATCGGCGTTTCCCAGATGCAGGTCTCGCGCATCCTGCGCCGCTCGATCGCGCAACTGTCCGAGCTCACTGAGCTCGATTCGTCCCAGCACGCGCGCTAAGCGAGGCCAGTCAGGAATGAGGTCGGGCGCGGCGCAGGTCACCCCGTGGAAGCCGGTGTGAGCACTGACGCGCCCACCGTACGCCTCGACCTAACCAGCCGACCCCAGACGCTGACCATCGTCCGCGGGATGCTCGGCGGCGTCGCCGAACTTCTGTCGATCGATCCTGAGCTGCTCGATGACCTGAAGACGGCGATCAGCGAAGCCTGCAACAACGTCGTCCTGCACGCCTATGGAGGCGCCGCAGGACCAATGGCGGTCAGCCTGTTCATCGATCAAGAGCGGATTCGGGCCACGGTCGAGGATCAAGGCGACGGCCTGGTCGTGGCTGACCCGGCGGAGGGCATCGGGCTGTCGGTCATCCGGGCCCTTTCGCAGTCGGTGACGCTCGAGTCAGAGCCCGGGGAGGGGACTCGGGTGGAGATGGAGTTTCCGGCTCGCCGTGACTCGCTGCCACTGTTGAAGGCTCCCAGTGAAGCCTCCGGCGGGGGCGAGTGGGAGCGCCGCGGAGACGATGAGATCGTCGTCTCGCTCTCGCCGGTGGAGCTACTGCCGGGCGTGCTCGGCCGGCTCGCCCGGACTCTGGCCGCCACGGCACACTTTTCGCTCGACCGCTTCTCCGACGTCTACCTCGTGACCGACACGCTCGCCGCTCACGCCTCGCGCGCCGCCTCCGAGGCCAGGGTCCATGCCCGCCTGGCCGCCGGCGAGCGTCGGCTCGAGCTGACCGTGGGGCCGTTTCAGACTGGTGCCAGTGGACCCCTCCGTGCGGCCGCCGGCGAGCCGGTTCCGTCGCCGCTCGCCCTGCTGAGTGACGAGGTCACGATCCAGCCCGACGGGGACGGCGAGCTCGTCCACGTGGTCGTCATCGACCACCGCCGCTAGTCCGTCTCACAGCCCCGGTCCTGCCGGGGGCCGAGCCCTCAGGCCCCGTCGAGTATCTCCTCGGGGGTGTCGACCAACTGCAGGCGCTCGGAGACGCCGGTCAGATCGAGCAGCCGCTGCACCTGCTGGGAACCGCGCACCAGGCTCAGGCGCCGACCCTCGTCGCTCAGGCGCTGGTGCGCCTTGACGATGATGCTGAGACCGGTCGAATCCATGAATTCGAGCTCCCGCAGGTCGATCACGAGCTGTTCGCTGCCCGTGTCCCAGATTCTGCGCAGCTGATCCTCGAGCTCGGGGCTCGTGGCCAGATCAAGCTCTCCGCGCACAACTACAACCGCCGCACGGCCCTCGGTACGTACCTCTACCCGGAAGTCACTCTGCACGGTGAGCCCGAGCCTACTGATAAGCGGGGGCGATTGTCGCCAATGTGAGCTTGGACACGGTTCGGTGCTCGTCAACCTGGAGCCGGTATGAACGGTACAGCGCAGGGCGACGGCGTGGGAGTTTTAGCTGTTGGGTCGAGCTTAAGCCAACGGTCGGCGTCGCTCGGCCGCGGCCGTTTGGGCGCCCGGGGCTGGGGTAGCAAGCACCGGTGACTGAACTGGCATGGCTGGGTACCGGCACGATGGGCTTGCCGATGGCCCGCAACGTGATCAAGGCCGGCGGCTTCTCGCTCCGAGCCTGGAACCGATCGCCCGAGCGAGCCCAACCGCTCGCTCAGGAGGGCGCCACCGTCTGCGGCGAGGTCGCCGAAGCGGCCCGGGGGGCCGCGCTCCTGGTCACGATGCTGAGCGACGGCGATGCCGTGCACGAAGTGGCGGCGCAGGCGTTGCCCGAGCTCGCAGACGGTGCGATCTGGATCCAGATGAGCACGATCGGCATCGAGGCCTCGGACCGGTGCGCCGAGCTTGCGGCAGCGGCCGGGGTAACGCTGGTCGATGCCCCGGTGCTGGGCACACGGGACCCGGCCGAGCAGGCCAAGCTGGTCATCCTCGCCTCTGGCCCGCAGGACACCCGCGACCAGGTCATGCCCGTGTTCGACGCGCTTGGCTCTCGCACCCTATGGGTGGGCGACGCCGGAGCCGGCTCGCGGGTCAAGGTCGTCGTCAACGGCTGGGTCGTCGGTGTGGTCGGTGTCCTGGCTGAGGTGATCGCTCTGGCCGAGGGCCTCGACGTCGACCCGTCGCTGTTCTTCGAGGCGGTGAAGGGCGGCCCGCTTGACCTTCCCTACGCCCAGCTGAAGGGCAAGGCGATGATGGAGCACGACTTCACCGACGTGTCCTTCCGGCTGGCGCTGGCCCGAAAGGACGGCGATCTGCTCCTGGCCGCGGCCGACGAGATCGGCCTGCAGGTACCGGTCATGGACGCTATCGTCGCCCGCATGCGCAAGGTGCAAGCCGAGGGGCAGGGCGATGAGGACATGGCCGCTACGTATTCGGCCAGCACTCCGAAACGGGAGGGCTCATGAGCGAGTCTGAGTTCGAAAGCGACCAGGAGAACGCCGCGGCTGAGGAGGCTGCGCGAATCGGCGGACGCGCGAGCTCCGAGCCACCAGGTGTCGACTCCGACGAGCTCGATCCGGCGCAGGCGCCGTTGATCGAGGGCGGCGAGGGCGAGTCCGAGGGCTTCGAGCTCGCCGAGGAGGAGCTGATCGAGCACGCCAGCCACGGTGACGAGCACTCCCCCTGGCGGATCCACGAGGACGCCTCATACGAGGAGGAGGATCCGCGTCAGAACGACGGCGGCGAAGCCGACGAGGAGCATACGAGCGAAGGGCCTGACGAGCAGCGCTAGGCAGACCCTGGGCGGCCCAAGGCGCCCGAGTCAGCCGCGCCGCCCCAGTCGTCTCAGGTCGGGAGTCAGTCAGCCGGTGCAGACATCGCGCAGGCGCTGCACCGACCGGCGCAGCAGTCGCGAGACCTGCATCTGCGATACCCCCACCCGCTCGGCGATCTCGGTCTGGGTGAGATCCTCGCCGAAGCGAAGAAACAGGATCTGACGCTCGCGTTCGGGCAGGTCCTGGGCGGCAGCGAAGATCGTTGCGTGGTCGTCGACCCTGACGAGGCGGTCGTCCTCATCCCCGATCGCCTCGAGGCGGCTCACGGCACCGCCGTCATCACTCGGGCGGGGGGCGTCGAGCGAGACAGTGTCGTAGGCCTCGCCCACCTGCAGTCCGTCGAGTACCTCCTCGGTCGTGCACTCCAGGTACTCGGCCAGCTCGAGGACGGTGGGGACTCGACCGAGACGGCCGCTGATCTCGCGCCGGGCCTCGGCGATTTTCCGGGCCCGCTCCTGAGCGCTGCGGTCGACGTGCAGGGCCCAGGCGGTATCGCGGAAATAGCGCTTGAGCTCACCCACGATCGTCGGCACGGCAAACGAGGTGAAGGCGAAGCCGCGCTCGGGGTCGAAGCGCTCGACGGCCTTGACGAGCCCGAGGCTGGCCACCTGGACGAGGTCATCATAGGGCTCGTTCGACGACGCATAGCGCCGGGCGAGCTTCCGGGCCAGGGGAAGAAAGCGCTCGATCAGCGTGTCACGCGCACGCCGGTCGCGACATTCCTGCCACCGCTTAAAAAGCTCCCCTGAGCGCACGGAACCAGCCAATGGTTCGGTGCCGGATGTCACCGCCATAAGCCCGACCTCCTCAATCGCAGACGCTGCTCGTTCTATCACAGGGGCTGCGCCCAGCGACCCCGACAGGAGAATTTGTCCGGGTTTCAGGCCGCCCGTCGCGGGGCGAAGCGCTGCACCGCGGCGGAGCCACGATCATCGTCCAGGAGATCGAGCACGGCCTTCTCCAGGCGCAGGCGCCGGCGGTCGTCGGGACCATCGAGTTCGCCCATCCGGTCCACCGCCCCGCCGATCGTCCAGCCCGACAGATACCGGTCGAACACGCGCGGGTCGATATACGAGCGCCGGGCTACGGCGGGCGTGTTCCCGAGCACTTCCGAAACGCCGCGCACGGCGCCGTTGATCGCTCGCTTGCG
>DASXHG010000084.1:0-1948 GCA_036488625.1 Solirubrobacteraceae bacterium
CGCGAGATCTGCGATCGGTATGGCGTCCTGCTCATCTGCGATGAGGTGATCACCGGGTTCGGCCGCACCGGCCGGATGTTCGCCACCGAGCACTGGGGGGTCGTGCCGGACATCACCGTGGTGGCGAAGGCCCTGACGAGCGGTTACGTGCCGATCGGGGCCGCCATCGCGGCCAAGGGAGTCGCCGACGCGTTCACCGGGCCGGCCGGGACCGCCTTCGATCACCGCATCACCTTCGGCGGGAACCCGGTCTCGTGCGCGGCCGCGCTCGCGAACCTCGACATTCTCGAGCGCGAGCTCCTCGTCCGGAACGCGGAGGACATGGGCGGCTACCTGTTCGGCCGTCTGCAGAAGCTCTATCGCCATGGAATCGTCGGGCAGATACGCGGCGGGCTCGGCCTCATCGCCGCCGTGGAGATCGTCGCTAACCGCGCGACCAAGGAGCCGTTCCCGAAGGAAGCCGGGCTCGCGCGGCGAGCGGGGCTGCTGATGGAACGGCACGGTCTCCTCGGCCGGGCCGGGAACATCTTCTATATCGCCCCGCCGCTGAGCGTCACCCGCAGCGAGCTCGACTTCCTGGTGAACCAGCTCGACGCCGTCATCGGGGAGCTGCAAGACACCCTGCTGACGAGGAGGCACGCGGCATGACGACGCAGCCCCTCAAGACCTACGTCGTCAACCTCAAGCGACGTGGCGACCGGCGCGAGCGGATGGAGCGGGCGCTCCCGGCCGGGTGGGACGTCCAGTTCACGTCGGACTGGGACGGGCCGATGGACGGGCAGGCGATCGACCCGGATGACCTGCCCGGCTTCGGGCTCTACCGGTGGGAGATCCCGAGTGACAACCCGTGGTGGAGCCGGCCGCTCAAGCTCGGTGAGATTGGATGCGCCGTCAGCCACTGGATGTGCTGGCAGCAGGCCGCCGCCGACGCCGCCGACCCGGCGCTGATCCTGGAGGACGACGTCGTCCTCACCCGCCACTGCGCGGAGCGGCTCCAGGCCCGGCTAGCGCGGCTGTCGGCCATCGACCAGCGCTGGGACCTGGTGTACCTGGGGCGTTGGGCACTTGACGGCGGGGATCGCGCGGTGACCGCTGGCATCGTCCGCCCCGGCTACAGCTACTGCACTTACGGCTACCTGCTCAGCGCGTCCGGGCTCCGCGCGGTGCTCGATTCGGGTTTCGAGCGCGCGCTGATCCCCGTCGACGAGCTGATCCCCGCCCTCTACATGGATCACCCGCGAGCAGACGTCCGGTCGCTGTACCCCAAGCGGCTGCGGGCCTACGCGTTCGAGCCGCCCCTCGTCACGCAACTGCCGAAAGACGAGGCAGGAAGCGACACCGAGGCAAGCGCGTTCGCGCTCAGCAGCGGGCTCCAGCCCGGCGGCGGTGGCATGTGACCGCGCCCGCGAGCACCCGGCAACGGCCCCTGCGGAGGTCATCGGGGCCGATTCCGCAGGCGGTGATCTTCGAGCTGGACGGCGTCCTGGTGGACTCGGAACCGCTGCACCACCGTGCGGCCAACGCCGTGCTGGCGCAGGACGGCCATCCTCCGCTTTCCGTGGCCGAATACAGCCGCTACCTCGGCCTGACCGATGAGGACATGTGGCGTGACTTGCGAGCGATGCGCGGTCTCGGCGGGCCGCACGAGCACTACCTCAGGCGCTTCGACAGCAACGTTGTGGCCGAGTACCGGCGGCACGCGACCGCCGCACCGGGCGCCGTCGACCTGCTCGACTGGCTGACGGCGTGCGGGCTGCCGCTCGCGGTGGCGTCGTCGTCGCGCGCGCAGTGGGTCGAGATCTGCCTCCACGCGATCGGCATCCGGCGCTACTTCGATCGCATCGTCGCGGGCGACATGGTGGCCAGAGGCAAGCCGGATCCCGAGATCTTCCTGGCGGCCGCGCGCCAGCTGCGAGCCCAGCCCGCACGGTGCGTCGTCTTCGAGGAC
>DASXHG010000032.1:0-3546 GCA_036488625.1 Solirubrobacteraceae bacterium
CCGCGCTGGACCTGGTGGCCGCGGTCACCGCGCTGGGTGACAGGCTCGGACTCGAGCTGCGCCTTCGGGTCGGGGTACTCACGGGCGAGGCCGCGGTGGAGCTCGATGCCGTCGCTGAGGGAATGGTGATCGGAGACGCGATCAACACCGCGTCTCGGATCCAGTCGGTGGCGCAGCCGGGATCAGTCCTCGTCGACGACGTGACCAGAACCGTGGCCGCGCGCGCGATCGCCTATGAGGACGCCGGCGCGCACCCTGTCAAGGGCAAGAGCGAGCCGGTCCACACCTGGCGTGCGCTACGCGTTGTCGCCGGGGTGGGCGGCCTCGGGCGCACCGACCTCGAGCTCCCCCTGGTGGGCCGAGGCGCTGAGATGAGCGCGATCCGTGGTGCTTTGGACGCGCTGGTCGGATCCCGGGCGGGGCTGCAGCTGGTGTCGGTGGTCGGCGAGCCCGGGCTGGGGAAGTCGCGGTTGGCGTGGGAGCTCAAGAAGTACGCGGACGGGTTGGCGGCGACCGTGCTCTGGCACCACGGTCAGGCCTTGAGCTTCGGTGGCGGCGCCGGGTTCTCATCTCTGGCCGACATGGTCCGAGCGCGGGCCGGCATCGCCGCCGATGAACCGCCTCCGGAGCAGTCCATCAAGCTCGACACGCTCGTGCACGATCTCTTCTCGTCCTCGGATGGGCAAGCCTCCGAGCGCGTACTGACGGCCCTCAACCGTCTTCTGGGACTCGATGACGGCCAGCAGCGGATAGACCTCGGTGAGCTGTTCTCGTCCTGGCGACTCCTGTTCGAGCGGCTGGCCGAGCGCAATCCCGTCGTCCTGTTGTTCGAGGACCTGCAGTGGGCCGACCAAGGTCTGTTCGATTTCATCGAGCACCTGTGCGAATGGGCATCGCACTCCCGCATCCTCGTGCTCGTCTTCAGCCGTCCAGATGAGCGGCTGGACGTGCTCGGCTTGCTCGGGCAGCGCCTGGATCTGAGGCCGCTCAGCGACGCCGACATCGAGACCCTTGTCGCTGCCGCGGTCGACGGTGCGCCACCGGCCCTGTTGGGCAGTGTGCGCGAGCACGCGGCGGGCGTTCCCTTGTTCGCGGTCGAGTCGCTGCGCATGCTCGCGGATCGCGGTGCGATGACCCGCGCGGATGACGCGCATCGCTACCGACTCGTCGGCGAGGTGAATGACCTCGACGTCCCGCCGAGCATTCACGCCCTGGTCGCTGCACGCCTGGACCGCCTCGGCCATCTCGAGCGCAGCGCGCTACGAGGTGGGGCCGTCCTCGGCCACCGGTTCACCGTTCCGGCGGCCGCGGCGCTGGCCCGCGTCGATGAGAGCGACGCACGGTCGCTGCTCGACGCGCTCGTGTCCAAGCAGTTCCTCGCTGTCGACACCGACCCCCGATCGGCGACACGCGGGACCTACGCGTTCGTGCACCGTCAAGTCGAGCGTGTCGTCCTCGGAACTCTGTCCAAACGCGAACGCAAGGCCCGCCATCTCGCGGCCGTGGAATTTCTCTCCCGACAGGCGTCGGATCCTGATCGGGCGGCGATCCTGGCCGGACACCTCACCGCCGCCTTCGAGGCTTATCCCGACGCCCCCGACGCAGCGGAGATCCGCCAGCGCGCTCTCGGCCTGACCCTGGACGCGGCCCAGCGCGCTGACGAGGTCGGCGCCTTGAACGAGGCGATCGCCCTCTTTGCCCGCGCCGCAGAGATCGAAAGTGACGAGCGCCGGCGCGCCGACCACCTCGTCCGGGCCGCCCGCGCCGCGGAGCGCTACGGCAATCAGGAAGCGGTCGCCGCCGGTCACTACGCCGCGGCTCGCGAGCTCCACGAGCGCGCCGGACGTCGCCGCGAGGCGCTTCGGTTACGGGCACGAGAGGTCTACGTCTACCAGTGGAGCCGACCCGCGTCGGCGCTGACAGAACCATTGCGCGAGGTGTACGAGGCCCTCCGCGGCGAGCCCGACGCCGCCTTCGCGGACGCGGCGGCGTCGCTCGCCCTCGTGCTGTACGCGGACGGGGCCGCCGAGGCGGCCGAGCTGATCGCCGCCGAAGCCGTTGCGGCGGCCGAGATCGCCGGCGCCCACGAAGAACTCGGCGTGGCCCTGAACTGCCGAGCTTGCGCGTTGATCGAGTTGGCGCGGCCGGTCGAAGCAGTGGATCTGTTTCAAGCCGCGCTCGAGATCCGCAAGCGCTACGCGCCAGCCGCCGTCCCGGCATCCCTGGGCAACATCGCCATCACGTTTGCCGCCCTGGGCCGCTTTGAAGAAGCGGTGACAGCCGGTCGGGAGGCGATGGCCGCCGGAGAGCGGCTGGCCAGCCGCGTGCACCGCAACCTGGCCGCGCTGCAACTCGGCCGCGCTCTGTATTCGCTCGGGCGCTGGGACGAGGCCCTCACCACGGTTGAGGAGGTGGCCGCGGACACGGCGCTGGCCAACCGCGGGATGCTGATCGGCCCGCCGCTCCTGGTCGCCCTGCACCGCGGCGAGCTCGACCAGGCCCGAGCCGTGATCGAGGAGTTCGATCGCAACGAGGCCGAACGGGAAGCGGCGTTTGAGAGCGACTACCGGAGCCTTCGCGAGGTGGCCCTCGCCCATTTGAGCGGCGCCCGCCTGGAGGCGAGGGCGGTAATCGATCGCGCGCAGACCGGCGACTACGGGGAATGGCCGACGTGGTTGCCGATCGCCATCGATCTGATCGCGCAAATCGAGGACGATGAGCCACTGCGCGACGCGGCGGCCGCACTGGGGCGAGAGAACGTGCCCAAAACCTCGCCGATGGTCGTGGCCCAGGCCGCGCGGCTCGACGCCCTGTTAGCGGCCCGGTCTGGCCAGGCCGAGCGCGCCGGTTCCCACTGGTCGGCGGCGATCGAGGTCGTCAGCAAGGCCGGCATGATCTTCGACGCGGCAGCCCTGAAGCTCGAGTTATTCGAGCATCTCCCCGAATACCACGGCGCACTGGCCGGCCTTCACACGGCGATTGACACATTCACCGAATTGCGAGCCACCCCCTGGCTCACTCGGGCTCGCACCGCGCTTCAGGCCGCGGACATCATGCCCAGCGTCGAGTCGACGGTCGCGTCTCGCGAGTAACCGGGTCGAGGGTGCACTTGCGATTGCTACGTTTCGATCGTGCTCAAGAGATCTGGGGCGGGGCCCCAAGCTCGAGGCCGGGAGCGCAATCAACGGACACTGATGACCCGGCGCAAGGCCCTGCAGGCGGGGTTGGTCAGTGGAGCGGCAATCGCCTACGGGCTACGTCGGCGTCCAGCGATTGCGACGGCCGCGACGGACGAGTCGGCGAGGTCAGCGGGTGAGTACCCCTTCAACCAGGAATGGTTGTTCGGCGGTGTGTACGTCAGCGGGGCGGAGGCGTCCAGCTACTCGGAGAGCGGCTTTCAGAAGGTAAGGCTTCCGCATACCGTGACCCCACTCTCCTGGGGCGACTGGGACCACACGGCGTGGGAGAAGGTGTGGATCTACCGCAGACACATCAACCAAGCGGCGGTCGGCAGTGGCCGGGTATTCGTCGACTTCCAGGGCGCGA
>DASXHG010000054.1:0-19761 GCA_036488625.1 Solirubrobacteraceae bacterium
GTTCAACGTGATCTGTGGCTTCGTCGCGCCGCAGTCGGGGACGCTCAGTTGGCGCGGGTCGCCGATCAGGGCCATGCGCCCCGACCGCCTGGCCAAGCTCGGCATCGGCCGGACCCTGCAAGGGGTTGGGCTGTTCGAGCGCCTTACCGTGCTCGAGAACGTGATGCTCGGAGCGCAGCGCTTCCGGCGCACGAGGCTCCCCAGCGCGATGCTCGGGTTGCCGTGGTCAGATCGTGATGAGGTGCGCCTGCGTGAGCGCGCGCTCGTTGCGCTGACTCAGATCGGGTGCGGCGACGTTGTCGACCGGCAACCGGGGACGCTTCCCTACGCGGTCCAGAAACGGGTGGCGCTGGCCCGGGCCCTGGTCGGCGAGCCGGACCTGCTGATGCTCGACGAGCCGGCCGGGGGGCTGGACGCGAGTGACCTGTCTGACCTGAGCAAGCTGATCATCGAGCTGGGTCAGTCGATCGCGGTGATGTTGGTGGATCACCACATGGATCTGGTCATGTCGGTCTGCGACCGGGTTGTCGTGCTCGATTTCGGGAGCGTCATCGCCAGGGGCGTTCCGCCGGTGGTTCGCCAGGATCCCCGCGTGCTGGAGGCCTATCTGGGACGCGATGTCGACGGCGATGGTCCGGAGCCGGTGGCCGATGCTGACGATTGAAGGCCTGAGCACCACCTACGGGCCGGTCAAGGCGCTGACGGGCGTCGGGCTCCAGGTCGAGCCGGGGACCGTGACCGCCGTGCTCGGAGCCAACGGAGCGGGGAAGACAACGTTGCTGCGCACGATCTCAGGCCTCGTCGCTCCCAGCGCCGGCAGCGTTCGGTTCGACAGCCAGGACATCACCGGCCATCCGGTGGAGGAGATCGTTCGGCTCGGCCTGGCCCACGTGCCAGAGGGGCGGGGTGTGATCGGTGAGCTGACCGTGGAAGAGAACCTCCGCCTGGGCGGACTGTTTCGGGGCAATGATGCCGCCCCTCTGGACGAGATCTATGAGCTGTTTCCGCGCCTGAGAGAACGCCGCGAACAGCCGGCATCGCGGCTATCGGGTGGCGAGCGCCAGATGCTGTCGATCGGCCGTGCCCTGGTCGGCCGCCCGCGCGTCCTGTTGCTCGATGAACCGTCCCTGGGTCTGGCGCCCCGCCTGGTCGCACAAATCATGGCCATGGTGCGTCGTCTGGCCGACACGCTCGGCCTGGCGGTGCTCCTGGTCGAGCAGAACGCCCGGAGTGCGCTGTCGGTCGCCAACCGAGGCATCGTCCTCAATCTCGGCCGGATCGTGGCCGACCAGCCGCCGGAGCAGCTGCTGGCCGACGAGCGCCTGCGCCATGCCTACCTCGGCTTCTGACCGGACTCGCTGATCGCTCATGACCAAGTTCATCGACCTGACTCTGAACGGCATCTCGACGGGAGCGATCTACGCGGCCGTCGCGCTCGCCCTGTGTCTGATCTGGCGGGCGACGCGGATCGTCAACTTCGCCCAGGGGGCGATGCTCATGATCACGACCTTCATCGCCTCGGCCGTGATCAACTCCACCGGCTCCTACGTGGTTGGGTTCCTGGTCGCGATCGTCGCCGGTCTCGTGTTCGGGGCGCTGGTCGAGCGCATCCTGATCCGGCCGGTCGAGAACGCGCCGCCGCTGAATGCGGTGATCGTGACGCTCGGGCTGTACACGTTCCTGATCGCGGTCGGCGGGATGATCTGGGGGGCCACTCCCCGCGCCTTTCCGGCGGCGTTCTCGATCCGTGGCTACGACATCGGTGGCACCCGTGTGCTGTTCGCGCCCAACGACACCTTCATCGTGCTCGTCGTGGTGGCAGTCGCGCTGGGCCTGGTCACCCTGTTCCGGGCCACGTCGCTCGGGCTGCAGATGCGCGCTGCGGCCTTCAAGCCCGAGGTAGCTCAGCTGCTCGGGGTTCGGGTGCGCCGGATGTTCACCCTCGGGTGGGCGCTGGCCGCCGGCGTCGGCGCGATCGCCGGCGTGCTGGTCGCGCCGTCCACGTTCCTGGGCCCGAACAGCTTTGACCCGATCTTGATCAGCGGGTTCGTGGCCGCTGTGCTCGGCGGCCTGGACAGCCCTCCGGGGGCCGTGATCGGCGGCCTCGTCCTCGGATTGGCTCTGTCCTATGTGTCCGGCTACGAGGGGTCGGCGCTCGCCCCTCTGGCCGCGCTGGTGATCCTGGTCGCCGTGCTGATGCTGAAGCCGGGCGGGCTGTTTTCGGTGACCGCGGAGCGTCGGGTGTGAGCGCGCTGACGCGGCCCGGTTCGGGCGTGCCCAGCCCCGGGGAGGAGCCCTACCCGCCCTCCCGGGCGACCGCCCGGAGCCGGATTCTGGGCAGCACGCTGGTGCGATCGCTGTCGCTTGTCATCGTGGTCGCGATCGTGCTGGCGCTGCTCAGCGGGGCGCTCAGCTCCTACCGTGACCTGCAGCTGGCCTACGGCGGGTATTTCTTCGCCGCTCTGGCCGGCCTGACGGTGCTGGTCGGGCTCAGTGGACAGGTATCGCTCGGCCATGGTGCCCTGATGGCGATCGGCGCCTACACCACCGCGCTGCTGATCGGCAACGAGGGGTGGGCGCTGGTGCCCGCCCTGGTCGCCTCGGTCGTGACCACCGCCCTGGTGGGCATTCCGGTGGGGGTGGCGGCCAGCCGCCTGCGCGGCCCGTATCTGGCCGGGGCGACCCTGGCGCTGGCAGTTGGCCTGCCGGCTCTAGCCAACCGGTTCCCGGCCACGTTCGGGGGCGAGAACGGACTCGTGATCAACCCGCCCACGCCACCGTCCTGGCTTGGCTCGAGCTTCTCGCTCGAGCGCTGGGAGGCCTGGATCGCGCTGGCCGGGGCACTGCTCGTGCTGTTCGTGCTCTACAACGTGGTTCACAGCGGTGTCGGGCGCAGCTGGCGAGCGGTCCGTGACGATGAGATCGCCGCCTCGCTCTGCGGTCTGCGGGTCGGACGGCTCAAGACGCTCGCCTTCGTCATCAGCGCGGGCTGTGCCGGGCTGGGCGGCGGCCTGCTGACGGTGGTCAATCAGCTGGCCGCTCCGTCGGCCTTCCAGCTGTCGCTCTCCCTCTCCCTGCTCACCGGCGTCGTGCTCGGAGGCCTGGGCTCGCTGAGCGGGGCGGTCTGGGGAGCGGCGCTGCTGGTCCTGTTACCCAACTGGACGACGGACCTCTCGCATTCCCTGTCGCTGTCGAGCAACGTCTCGGACAACCTGCCGTTCGCGATCTACGGCGTGGTCCTGGTCGCGGCGATGCTGGTCTGGCCGACCGGAATCCAGGGCGGGCTGCGGGCGGCGGGGCATGGCCTGCGGAGCCGGCGCCGAGCGAGGTCCGGGGGGGACCGGGGAGAAACCAACAGGTCCAAATCAGGAGGAGGAGTGCAATGAGGCAATACCAATCCAGACATGCTCTGGCGGTGATGGCCGCCATCGGCCTGGCGCTGGTCGTGGCGGCCTGTGGCTCATCGAGCTCGGGCGGCGGATCGTCGGCCCCCGGCGTGACGGGCACCAGCATCACATTCGGAACCCACCAGCCGCTCACTGGCCCCGCCGCCCCGGGCTACAGCGAGATCGCCCCCGCCTCGCAGGCGTTCTTCAACTACGTAAACGCTCACGGCGGTGTGTTCGGGCGCAAAATCCATCTCATCATCAAGAACGACCAGTACGACCCGACCCAGACCGTCAGCGTCGTTCATCAGCTGGTTCTCCAGAACAACGTGTTCGGCATCTTCGAGGGGTTGGGAACGCCGACGCATACCAAGGTCGTCGGCTTTTTGAACAGCTCGAAGATCCCCGACCTGTTCGTGGCCTCGGGGTGCCCGTGCTGGGACAACGGCAGTGCGCAGCCCCAGACGTTCGGCTGGCAGCCGAACTACACGATCGAGGGCAAGATCCTCGGTCAGTACATCAAGCAGCACCTGGCCGGTCAGAAGGTCGCGGTCCTCTATCAGGACGACGACTTCGGTCAGGGCGGGCTGAAGGGAATCCAGGATGAGGTGCCCAGCTCGCAGATCATCGCCAAGCAGCCCTATCAGTCGGGTACGACCACGCTCGCCCCGCAGATGACGGCGATCAAGAGCTCGGGGGCGAAGGTCCTGGTCATGTTCACGGTCCCGATCTACACCGCGATCGCCCGCCTGACCGCGTTCACGCTCGGATACTCACCCCAGCTGGTTGTCTCCAATGTGGGCATCGACCCGATAACGGTCGCGGGTCTGCTCAAGACTGTCTCCAAGGGCAAGGCCTCGGGCGATGCGCTGATCGACGGGGCTATTACGGATGGTTACCTGCCATCGTTTAGTGACACCTCGAACCCGTGGATCAAGCTGTTCATGAAGGTCCGCGCCCAGTACGACTCCGGTGCGCCGTTCGACGGCAACGTCGAGTACGGGATGGCCAACGCCTACACGCTCGTGCAGGCGCTCGAGGCGGCCGGGAAGAACCTCACCCGGCAAGCTCTGGTCAACGCCGTCAACACCCACGGTGGATCTTGGAAGGGGCCGGGAATCGTTCCCTTCCGGTACACCAAGACTCAGCATGGTGGCTACGGGGGCGTGCAGATGGCCAAGGTGGTGGGCGCCAAGATCGCCACCTTTGGGCCGGTGCTGACGACCGACCCCACGGCCGGGAGTCCGATCACCACCTATTCCGGCGGGCAGCCCGCGCCGCCGGCCAACGGAATCCCCAACCAGTAGACGTCGGCAGTCCGGCGTGCGCGGCGCCCCGAGGCGGGGTGCCGCGCTACGCGGGTCACCGGAACTGGTGTGCGAGCGCGGCGACCACGCTGGCCAGATTGCCGGTCTCCTGAAAGATCAGGCGCTGGCGCTGGGCGCCGTTGCAGGCGGCGAGCTCGGCGGCCTGGTCAAGGGCTGATTCGCAGCCCAGCTCCTGGGCGTGGGGGCGGGCAACGTCGAGCAGGCCGCCCATGACCTCGTCGGCCCTCACTCGCGTCTCGGTCACCGGATCGATCAGCAACGCGTTCATGCCGTCCCGCGAAGCCGAGAAGCGATTTTCGATCAGGACCTCGGGCTGTCCGGAGAGGGGGGAGGTGTAGAAGCCCTCCTCGAGCTCGAGGTGAGCGATCGTCTGGACCAGCCCGACCAGCGCATGGGTGAACTCCGGCGAGCTCTGCACGTCCATGATCCTGATTTCGACGGTGCCGAACCGGGGCTGAAGGCGGACATCCCACCACAGGTGGGTCGGCTCCGGAATGGCCTCGCAGCGGACGAGGAGGTCGATGGCCTCCACGTAGTCCTCGTAGCCGGCGAATGGTCGCGGCGTGCCGACGCGGGGAAAGGCCTGGAAAATCGGAGTCCGGGCCGACGACAGGCCACTGTCTCGGCCCTGCCAGTAGGGACTGTTGGCCGACAGGGCCAGCAGTAGTGGCAGGTGGGGGCGCAGCCGGTTGTAGAGGATCACGGCCCGGTCGGGGTCGCCGACGCCGACATGGACGTGAAGGCCGAAGGTCGGCTCGCGCCGGGCCAGTTCGCGCATCAACTCGTACACGGTCTGGTGACGCTCGCCGCCGGAGATACGGGTGTCAGTCCACACCGCGACGGGATGTGTACCGGCGGCGGCAGCCCACAGCCCCATTGGATTCAGCTCGCTGGCCAGGTCGGTTCGCAACGCGTGGGCCTGGGCGGCCGCCGCGCCGGCCGAGTGATGCGGGCTCGAGGCCAGCTCCAGCACGGAGTTCTGGGTCTCGGCCGACACGTGGGCGGCCAGCTCGGGGGTGAGGGCCGGAACGACCTCGTCCACGCGCCGGGCTAGAGCCCAGGCATGTTCGGCGTCGAGCAGCATGACCTCTTCCTCGAGACCGACGGTGTAGGCGGCCGACGGATGCCAGCGAGCCCACGATGCCGCCGCTGCGTGCTCGATCGTCATTGGCGGGACTCCACGGGTCCAAATAAATCGGGTCGCCGGCGGCCTGACCAGGGCCATATGGACAATCATCGCTGCCAGGTACGCACCCGGACCTGCACCAGTGTGTCGATCGCAACTTGCGGGTAGCAAACCTCTAACCGGAGGCGTCACACCGCGGAAATGGCAACCCGAGGAGATCCACCGCGTTCGGCCCAATGACGACGATACGTCCACCATCTCGCGGTCGAGAGCCGCTCATCTGGCGTCGCTCTGCACGCCAGACGGTAAGGGAGGTATGGCAATGGCTGTAACCACTGAGTCGCGGACGAGTCCGCGCACGGAACCACGAGTAGAGAAGGGTGTCAGTCTGGCCCGCGGGCCGGCGTTGATCCTCGGCACGATCCTGCTCGCGGCCGGTCTGTACTTCATCTACAAGCAGCACACGTTCCAGAAGCTCTCCAACTTCCCCAACGGGACCGCGACCGTTCAGGGCAAGGTCCTGTTCGGATTGTTTGGTGGCGACGGATGGACCGGCATGCTGACCGCGATCTGCGGCGGCCTGCTGCTGTTCGGCGCCGCTCAACATCACCTCGCCAAGACGATGAGCCTGATCGTGGGAGTCGTCCTGGGGGCGGCCGCGATCATCGGCCTGGTCGACCACGGCAATGTGCTGGGCCTGGCCTCGGCCAACCACCTCACCGAGCTGGCCTGGGGCATCGCCGCCGCGATCCTACTCGTCAACACTCTGATCCCCCGGCGTACGCGAACGATCGAACCCGCCTACGACGACCGCGCGTATGACGACCGTGCTGGTGAGCGCCGAGGCGGTGGCGGAAGGGTCGCGGCCGGCGCGGCCGCCGGCGCCGGAGCCGGTGCTGTGGCCGAGCATGAGCACGACCGCCACCGTGAGCGTCGCGCCGACCAGCGCGTCGCTGAGGACGGGAACGGTGCCCAGGCGGGCGCCGGTGCGCCGGCGGGCGATCGTGGCGCCGCAGCAGCTGCACCCGCGGGCGATCGAGGTGCCGGCGCAGGTGAGCCCGTGGGCGACCGTGGCGCGGGACGTCAGACCGCCGGCGGCCCAGCGGCCACGAACCGCGCCGACGACGCCACGAGCGTGCAGCAGCGCGGGACGACCGGCGCTCGGCAGGACGGACAGGGAGGCGGCCAGGTTGGCCTGGCGGAGCGCGCCCGGCGCTGGCTCAGGCCCGGCAGCGAGAACTGACCGGAACGGTTTCCGACGGCAGGGGAGGCGGGTCACGCTTGCAGTAGGTGACTCGCCGCGCCGCCGCGTCGACCGCGGCCAGGAAGGGGAAGTTCACGCTCCCCGAGTTGACCGTGCAGCTGTAGCCCACGCGGGCGCCCGAGCGGGCGCCGGTGGCGTGGCACCGGGCGCTCTTCAGCGGTCCGGCGATGGCGCCGTCGCGGACGGCAGCGGCAACGTGGCGGTGGAGCACACGTTCGAGCGCTGCCCTGGCGCTCAGCCCCGCGGCAAGGCGGACGGAGTGCGGGGCCTGATCCTGGGCGACCAGCACCTCGGCTTCGCGGTTGGCGCGCAGCGTCGACGCCGGATTCTCGCTCGTCGGCCCCGAGTCCGTGTTGTGACCGTTGACCCAGATCACCATGCCGGTGAGAAGGATGGCGGCGATCAACAGCGCAAGTGCGTAGCGCTGCCAAAGGGGCAGATTCAGATACGCGCCCGGCGCTCGCGAACGTTGACGCCGCGGGCCATCAGGGGCGGTCGCGGGCGACCGCGGTGGGGACTCGGCCATGCTGAGCACAGCGTAGTGCTCAGCCTCGGTCGCTCCCGGAGCCCGGCTCCGGCCAAGCGCAAGACTGCGACCAACACTTCCCGACCTCGGCACCGATACCGCGTAAGCGGTATATGTGAGCCGTGGACCTAGAGCAAGCTGTCCCCGGGGTACCGGCGCTGCGCTGGACGCCGCGGCGGGTCATGCCCGCTGGCGACGAGCGACTCGCGCAGCTCGTCAAAGCCGGCCACGAGCAGGCCTTTGCCGTGCTCTACAACCGCTACCACCAGCGGCTTTACCGGTACTGCCGCTCGATGCTGGGCAACGACAACGACGCCCAGGACGCGCTCCAGTCGACGTTTGCCAGCGCCTTCGCGGCTCTGGCCGAGGGTCGTCGCGACGCGCCGGTCCGGCCCTGGCTGTACCGGATCGCCCACAACGAGTCGGTGTCGATCATGCGCCGGCGCAAGCCCGACGTTCAGCTGGCCGACGACCACCTCAGGCCGGCAGCGTCAGCGGCGGAGGTGGCCGAGTCCAGGGGTCGGCTGGAGTTGCTGATCGCAGACCTGGCCGAGCTGACCGAGCGCCAGCGAGCCGCCCTCGTGATGCGCGAGCTGAGCGGACTGTCCCACGCCGAGATAGCGACGGCCCTGGAGCTCGACGTGTCCGGGGCCAAGCAGACGATCTTCGAGGCGCGGCGCTCGCTGCACGAATTCGCCGAAGGGCGGGCCATGGTCTGTGACGAGGTCTGCCGGGCGATTTCCGTCGGCGGCGGGCGCAGCCTGCGCGGTCGGCGCGTCAGGTCCCACCTTCGCGACTGCCGGGCGTGCCGAGCCTTCGCCGATGCGATTCCGGCCCGGACACGCGACCTGAGGGCGATCGCGCCGCCCCTGGCCGGCACCGCTGCGGTCAGCATCCTGCGCCGGGCGAGCGCCTCGACCCCGAGCCACGGCGGCGGGGCTGGAGGTACCGTGGCCGCCTCGGCCGGCAAGGCCGCGGGCATGATGGCCGCCGGCAAGGCGCTGGCCGGCGCTGCCGCCGTGGTCACCGTGGCTGCCGGCGCCGGCGGAATTGTGGTCCCGTTGGTCCGGTCATCCCCTCCGCGTACGGCCAAGGCGGCCCTGTCCGCTCCTGGGGCAGCCGTGAGTTCAACGCATTCCGGTCGTAGCGAAAACGGGCACGGCGTGAGGGTGTCCGCCCTGGCCGCCGCCGCTCCCGGTTTGTCGTCTGGCACCCCGCACAACGGTCACCGAAGCGCCGGCCTCAGTCTCGGTTCGCAGACTCGATCGGCACAGGGTGTTACCTACGGGGCCGCCCGCGGACACCAACACGCGGCGGGCGCAAGCCAGAGTGCGGCCGGCGTGTCTCACGGCCGCGGCCACTCTCAAGGCGGGACGTCCGCGACCCACGGCCAGGGTTCACGCTCCGCCCGAGCGACGGGGCGCAGCTCCGCTCGGGGGACTGCCAGGTCCACCGGTAAGGCCAACGGCAAGTCCACCGGCAACTCCACTGCCAACCCCGCCGGCAACGCCAACGGCAAGTCTCACTCAACGCCCACCGTGCGGACCAGTGGCGGGAGCGGATCCCACGCCCCCGTGGGCCAGAGCTCCTCCTCGGCCGGTGGCAAGAGCTTGGGGACGACCAACAAATCCCCCCTCGCGGGCCTGACGCCTTCAGGCTCTCAGGCCCAATCATCAAAGAGCTCGGCCACGGTGCACGCGCCCGCGGCCGGGAACAGCCGCTCCTAGCTCCCGCAGCGGCCGGGAACAGCCGCCTCTAGCTCCCGCAGCGCCCGGGGAACAGCGGCCTCTAGCTCCCGCAGCGCCCGGGGAACAGCGGCCTCTAGCTCCGCAGCGGCGGCCGGCAACCGCTCCCAGACACGTCAGCGCAGATTTCGGCGATAGATCCCGACCTTCGGCCGGGGCGCGCGTTGACGGCTTAGAGAACCAGGGGCGGCCCATGAAGCGTGGGCGGCTCCGAAGAGACCCGGCTCTTTTCCTGTGCCGGATTGCGACCAGGAGGAAATGCATGACGTTCAAAGGCAAGATCCAGGCCGCGCTGGCCGTCGCCACGCTCGGCGTGACGCCGATGGCCATGGCTTCAGGCGCCGTGGCGCATCCAAGCTCGACACACGTCACTCCCGCTCAGGCCAAGGCCTACGGCAAGCAATGCAAAGCGGCGGGCGCGAGCAAGCAGCACGTCGCGGGCCAGAAGGGGACTCCGTTCTCGGACTGCGTGACCGCGCTGGCGCACCTGGCGCACAGCACGACGACGACTACGACGACCAGTCATCAGAGCGCGCAGAAGGCCTGCGCTGCCGCCGGCGAGACCAAGAAGCACGTCAAGGGCCAGAAGGGAACTCCCTTCAGCCAGTGCGTGTCCGCCGGAACGAAGCTGCTGGCAGCGACTCACCACGCCAGCTAGACCCGCGCCGGGAGGCGCGTCGCTTAGGTGGCGGCGGTCCGGATCGCCCTCCGGTCCGCCGCCACCTGGCGACCCCCGGGTTGAAGCCAGGCTCAGGGGTTCACGGATGAGTTGAGCCGGCTCCCCGGGGGGCGAACGCGGAGGCTCAGTCCCCAACAGCAGGCGATCAGCACCGCGCCGACGCCGAGCGCGACGATCGCCGCCAGATCGGTCCCCCCGCCGGGTGACCCGAGGTGGACCGGGCCCACGGTGACCGGTTGACCGGTCGCCCGCAGGAATCGGGCGACGGCACCCAGGGCCACCCGCTGAAGTTCCGGTCCGGCGCTCGTCGACGTCCCGGAGCCAGCCGGTCCGGCCTGGCCCCGGGAACCGGCCCCAAGTCCGAGTAGGCGATCGGCACCGGCACCGGCCGCACCGACGCCGTTTGGCATGACGACCAGCAACGGTCCCGCGTACACGCTCGAGAGCTCCTGATCCAGGAACCGGGCGTAGGCGGAGGGCTGGCGCCACAGCGCGGTCACCGAGCCCAGAGCGGCGCGCCTGGCGACGATCGCCACGCGCAGGGGGTGATGAGCCCGCTCGGTGGCGGCCAGCTCGGCCGCCAGCTGGGCCTGTGCGGTGGGCGTGAACCCGGCATCCTGGGCCAAGAACAGGGGCTGGGTGGCCAATACGTCGCTGGCCGGATCGCCGTCGGCCCGCGCTGGGCTTGCCGACCACAGTCCGACTCCGAGCACGGCCACCAGCCCGGCCAGCAGGAGCGCCAGACTAGTGGCGGTGAGCGGATGGGCGGAGTTTCGGCGCGTAGAGTCCAGCACAGGATGAGTCCGGTCAGCGCGTGCCTGCCGATGCGGATCGCGCCACCGGTCCTCGGCCAGTCTAGGCGCGTCGGCTGGGCGGCGATGGCGCTGCTCGCCGCCATCCTCGGCTGTCTCACGGCGCCCACCCGGGCCTTGGCCCACGGTCCGGTCAATCCCGCCGCGTCGAGCTACCTGGCCACGGTTCGCAACGCGCCGGCCGGCTTGCGCGCGATCGTCGTCGACGGTGATCAGCGGCTGTGGCTCCACGTCGACCCGCGGCTCACCGTGCTGGTGCTCGATTACCGAGGCGCCCCGTACCTCAGGTTCACGCCGAGCGGGGTCGAGGTCAACCGCAGCTCGGCCATGTACTACTCCAACCAGGTTCCCCCCGAGCAGCCTCCGCCCGGGACCGGCCCCGCCACCCGCCCGAGCTGGACGAGCGTCAGCGCCGGGCATAGCTACAACTGGCACGACGGTCGTCTCCATGCCTTGGCCGCCACCGCGCTGACCCCGGGCTCGCGGTATGCCGGAGCGTGGACGATCCCGCTGCGCGTCGGCGGTCGGCCGGCGACCATCTCGGGCGGTCTGCGCTATGCGCCCAACCCGTCGCTGGTCTGGTTCTGGCCGATCGTGGTCGCGCTGCTCTGCGTTGGCGCCGGGCTTCGGGTGCGCCGGCCCCAGCTCGACCGCCAGATGGCCCGGGCCCTTGCCGTGGCGGCGATCGCCGGGGTGGCCGTGGCCGGAACCGGTGAGGAGCTTCACGGCCGCCCGGGTGTCTCCGACGGCCAGTACGTCCTGCTCGCCATCGTGCTGGCCTTCGTGGCCTGGGCCGTCGCGCGCCTGGTGCGGCGGCAGGAGGGATGGTTCGGCTACTTCGTGATCGCGCTGGCCGCCATCTGGGAGGGCGCGTCGCTGATCGGGGTGATCACGCATGGGTTTGTGCTCATTGCCCTGCCACCCCTGCTGGCCAGAGTGGCGGTTGTCGTCTGCCTGGGCGCCGGCGCCGCTCTGCTCCCGGTCGTCTTCCGCCTCGCCGAGGTGCCCGAGCGCAACCGCGCCGCCCAACCGGCCGGAGCCGGACAGCGGGCAGCGGCCCCGAGTTGGGAGGACGAGGAAGAGTGGGACCACGAGCTCTGAGCCTGACGCTGTGCGCCGTCGCGCTGACCGGAGCCGCTCTGAGCGCGGGCTGCGGCACCACTGAGCGGCGGGGTGGGGATGCGGGCTCGGAACAGAACGCCACCGCACCCCCTGCGCTCGTCCGAGAAGCGCGCCCGATCGGCCGGGAGCCGCGCTTTCACCCCCCGGTCCGCGGGCCCGTGGTTGGGGCCTGCCGGCCACGCCTGGGTGTCCGCCACGGCGTTCACGTCGAGATCTTCGCCGCCAACCGGGTCGTTCTGGTGGCCGCGGGCTTGGGCACCAAGCCGCCGCTCCAGCGCTCCGAGGGGCGCATCGTGGCCGCGAGGTGCTACGGCTCGCTGGTCACTGTCGAGCCGACCGGCGTGGTGTTGGTCCGCCCCCGCGCGGGCCTCACGCTGGCGGCGGTCTTTCGCTCCTGGGGTCAGCCGTTGTCGAGGACCCGCTTGGCCTCTTTCGCAGCCGGACGCGGCCGGCGGGTGGAGGTGTTTGTCGGCGGAAGGCGCTGGCTCGGGGGCCCCGGGGCGGTCCCGTTGCGCGCGCACGCTGAGATCGTGCTCGAGGTCGGACCGCACGTGCCCCCTCACAGCCACTACACGTTTCCGCCTGGGGTCTGAGCGGCGGCTCGGCCCATGCCCTACAGCCCGGGCCGGCTCAGGCGAAGGGCGGCGGCGCCCCGGGATCTTCGGATTCCGAGCGCCTCGCCCCACCGGTCGGGGCGACGACCTCGACCCGGTTGCGCCCGCGGGCCTTGGCCGAGTACAGCGCCCGGTCGGCCTTGCGGAGCAACTGCTCGGGGTCGGCGGCATCCGCGGGCAGGCTGGCGATCCCGAAGCTGGCGGTGAGAGTGCTGATCTTGTCCAGCTCGGTCCGCTCGACGGCCCGTCGCAGCTTCTCGGCCACCTCGACCGCTCCGGCCCGGTCGGTGTCGGGCAGAAGGACCAGGAACTCCTCGCCGCCGTAGCGGGCGGCGAAGTCGCTGGCCCGCAGCTCCGAGGCCAGTACCTGACCGATCACCGCCAGGACCTGATCGCCGCGCTCGTGGCCGTGCAGGTCGTTGACCTGCTTGAAGTGGTCGAGGTCGAGGAGGATCGCCGACAGCGGCGTGATCGTACGGCCGGCGTGGGCCGCCATCCGCTTGATCGTCTCGTCGGCGGCGCGCCGGTTGGGCAATCCGGTGAGGACGTCGCTGGCGGCACGGCGCTCGGCCACGGCGAGGTTGCGCTGGTTGGCCAGGATCGGTCCCGCCAGTAGCACCGAGTTGGCCAGTGTGTCCCGCTCGGCGTCGGTGATGACTCGCTCGCGGGCCACGATGACCGAGCCGATCACCTGTCCGCCGACCAACAGCGGCTCACAGACGACATCGGCGGCCAGCTTGCCGCACGCCTCGCAGCGCAGCAGCGGCTCGGCACCGGGCGTCTGGCGGTAGGGACGGCTGAGACGGACGGCGAGGCAGGATCGAGGCTTGAGATGATCGGCGTCGAGGTGGGCGAGCGACCGCGACTCGGTCTCGGGGTCCAGCCGGCACTCGAGCCGATCGTCACTGCTGTTCCGATTCAGCACCGCGGCCTGGGAGCCGGGGACCGAGCGCTGAATGTGGTGGACGAGCAGAAGTTGGGATTCCTGCTCGGTCTCGGCGACCTGAAGCAGCTCCCGCAGCTCCTGCTGTCGGGCGAGGTACGCGCTCTGCCGGCGTCCGGAACGGCGGATCAGGACGATGCCGGCGGCGACGAGCAGGAGCGACAGCCCGGCGGCGAGGCCAACGGCGCGCCAGGTGGCCAAGCTCAGGGCCGCGTCGCGACGGTTGGCGAGCTGCGAGTCAAACAGGGTGTTGACCTGCCGGAACTCGTCCATCGACGACTTGTGCAGGACGTCCTCGGTCAGGGTAGGACGACGCCCGGTTCGCTCGAGCTGGGTTATCTCGGCGCTGAGCACCCGGCGCCACTGGGTGAAGAGCTGGTCCTGCTCGGTCAGCGACTGCTGCAGCGGTGCGTCCCCGCTGGTCAGACGGCGGGCTCGGGCGAGCGCATCCACGAACTCGTCACTCCCCTGGTACCAGGGCGTCAGGAAGGTCCGGTCCGCGGTCTGAAAGAAGCCCCGGGCCCCGGTCTCCTGGTCGAGCATGCCCGTGAGCAGGTCCTGGGCGGCCTCCTGCTGGCTTCCGGCGTGTAGGGCGCTCTGGCGCTCGATGCTCGCCGTGGCGAACACCGCGCAGGCGATCAGGATCACCGGGATGGCCATCAACGCTGCGCCCCGCCGCAGCGAGAGTCCAGTCATGCTCACATCATCGGCAGCCGCCACCAGGGCTTGAGCGAGGGGTAAATTCGTGGTGTGGCCATCCTGAGCGTCGATCGGGACTCGCTCGTCATCGAGCTCTCTTTCCTCGAGCAACTGGTCGCTTTCCGCGGCAACGTGCGCGTGCCCCTGGCGACGGTCAGCTCGATCGTGGTCGAACCACGGCCCTGGAGCGCGCTGCGGGGATTCCGCGCGCCGGGTACGGGATTGCCGGGCGTGGTCGCCTACGGCACGCGACTGGTCACTGGTGGCGCGCCCGACTTCGCCGCCCTGCACGGTCGCGGGCCGGCGGTGCGCGTGGAGCTGTGCGCCGGGGCGCCGTTCGGCCGGCTGCTGGTCACCGTCGACGATCCGGTCGCCGCGGTCGCCGCCGCCCAGTTGCGCGCTCCGGTCGGCTGGGCCTGACCACTGAACGTCAGTCGGACTCGGCCAGCCGGGCCAGCCCGGCCCGGACGGCCGCATCGCGTTGCCGCGCCTGATCGTCGGTCCAGTGCCAGCGGACCCCGTCCTCGAGCGCGAACGTCGGCCGGAGGTGATCGTCGAGCTCGTCCACGGTCACCTCGACGGCGCTGACGCCGTCGCTGGCCGGGGTCTCGAGCACGCGGGCTCGGCCGCGGGCCGTCGTCGCCACGCCGGCGCTCAGCAGCACCACGGCGACGCGCGGATCGGCCCGTAGTCGCGCCAGTGAGCCGCGTCCGTCGGCCAGGCCCAGCAGCAGCCGTTGCGGCCCGGCCCGGAGCGCGGCCGACACGGGAATCGCGTGCGGTGTTTCACCGACTGTGACCAGAATGGCCACGGCACCGGCCGGCCAATCGGGCAGCATGCAAACGGATTCTGCACCCCTGGCGATGCGAGCGCGCCGGGCGAGGGGTAGCGTTGAGCACGCATCACACGGAAGGAGAGAGGCGGTGCCGAAGTGGCCGTGAAGGCCGGAGATCGAGAGCTGGAGCTGATCCCGGGGCTGACCGACTGCGTTCGGGAGCGTCTGGCCGGCGAGTCGCCCGCCGCCTACCTCGAGTTCGTCCGGCAGTACTACCAGTGGGTTCCGGTCCAGGACCTCGAGGATCGCAACCGGCTCGATCTGTGCGGCGCGGTGGTGGCGCACTGGCGTCAGGCTCACTACCGCGCGCCCGGGGAGGCCAAGGTCCGCGTCTACAACCCCGACCCCGAGCGCCACGGCTGGCACTCCCCGTACACGGTGGTCGAGATCGCCAGCGAGGACATGCCCTTCATCGTCGATTCGGTGACGATGGAGCTCAGCCGCCAGGGCTACGGGATCGAGCTGATCATCCATCCGGTGCTGCGGGTGGTCCGCGACGAGGACGGCGCGCTGGTCGAGGTCCTCGGCGCGGATGCCGGGGACCCGGATGGGAGCGAAGCGCAGCCCCCGGGTGTCATCGCCGAGTCGATCATCCATGCCGAGGTCACGCGGGAGGCCGATCCTGATCGCCTGTCGGTTCTGCAGGCGGGCGTCGAGCTCGTCCTCGAGGAGGTCAAGGCGGCGGTCGAGGACTGGGGGGCGATGCGGACCCGAGCCCAGGAGCTGGCCGACGAGCTCGACATCGTCCCACCCGGGGTCGATGCCCACGAGGCCCAGGAGTCACAGGCGTTCTTGCGCTGGCTCAGCGATGACCACTTCACCTTCCTGGGCTACCGCGAGTACGAGCTGTCGGCCGACGAGGACGGGGCGGAGCTCTCGGCCGTGTCCGGCTCGGGGCTTGGCATCCTGCGCGGCGCCGCCGCGCGACCCCGGAAGTCGCTCGACGCTCGAGCACTACAGCTGGCGCTCGAGCGCCGTCCGCTCGTCCTCACCAAGGCCAACTCGCGGGCCACGGTCCATCGCCCGTCCTACCTGGACTACGTCGGCGTCAAGCGGTTCGGTCCCGAGGGCGACGTGACCGGTGAGCGGCGCTTTCTCGGGCTCTACACGACCACTGCCTACAAGTCGAGTCCAGGTCAGATCCCGCTGTTGCGCGAGAAGGTGGAACGGGTGCTGTCGCGGGCGGCCTTCCCGCCCGACAGCCACGACGCCAAGGGTCTGATCGACATCATCGAGTCGCTGCCCCGCGACCTGCTGGTTCAGATCACCACCGATGACCTGTTCGAGGTCTCGATCGGCATCCTCGGGCTCGGCGAGCGTCTGCGCGTGCGGCTGTTCGTGACCCGCGACCGGCTCGACCGTTATGTCTCGTGCACGCTGTGCCTGCCGCGGGATCGCTTCCACACCGAGAACCGGCAGCGCGCCGGGAAGATCCTCGCCGAGGCCTTCGGGGGGACGCAGGTCGACTGGCGGCTGCAGCTGACCGAGTCGGTTCTGGTCCGCGTCGACTACGTGGTGCACTGCCCCGACGGCGTCCCGCCCGACTACGACGTGTCCGCGATCGAGGCCCAGATCGCCGAGGCGACCCGAGATTGGAGCGACGATCTCCGCGCGGCGCTCGTGACCGCGCACGGTGAGGAGGAGGGACGCGCTCTTCACGTCCGCTTCCGCCGCGCCTTTCCGCCCGCCTACCGGGCCGACTGGAGCGCGATCGGGGCCGTGGCCGACATCGATCGGATCGGCGAGCTGATGCGCTCCCAGCGCCCGGTGCTGAACCTGTACCGGACCCTGGGGCACGGGGAGAGCGTCGTCCGGGTCAAGCTCCTCAGCGCGACCGCGGTCTCGCTCTCGGACGTGTTGCCCACGTTCGAGCACCTCGGAGCCAAGGTGGTGGACGAGCGGCCGTACGAGATCACCCCGGACGGCCAGGACCCGGTCTGGATCTACGACTTCGGGCTGCGCTGCTCCGCCGACGCCATCGAGCGGATCGGCGACCGCTTCACCGAGGCGTTCCTCGGCATCTGGAGCGGGGAATTCGAGGACGACGGGCTCGGCGGCCTGGTCCTTGCCGCGGGTATGACCGGACGCGAGGTCACGGTCATCCGGGCTATTGCCCGCTATCTGCGCCAGGCCGCGGTCGCCTTCTCGGACGCCTACATGGAGCGCACGCTGATCGGCAATCCCGAGATCACCCAGCTGCTGTTCAAGCTGTTCGCGGCCCGGTTTGATCCCGACCACCGAGACGAGGACACAGCGGCCGGGCTGGCCGAGGAAACCGAGGCCGCGATCGACGCCGTGCAGAGCTTGGACGAGGATCGAATCCTGCGCAGCTTCATGTCGGTCGTGCGGGCGATGCTCCGCACCAACTATTACCGCCGAGACAGCCAATCTCTGTCCTTCAAGCTCGACTCCGGCGCCCTTGACCTCCTGCCGCAGCCGCGGCCCCGGTTTGAGATCTTCGTCTACTCCCCCCGCGTCGAGGGTGTTCACCTGCGCGGTGGGCGAGTCGCCCGCGGGGGCCTGCGCTGGTCTGACCGCCGGGAGGACTTCCGCACCGAGGTCCTTGGGCTGATGAAGGCCCAGATGGTCAAGAACGCCCTGATCGTGCCCGTTGGCTCAAAGGGCGGTTTCGTCGTCAAGCGGCCTCGGGCTGACGCGTCGCGCGAGGCTCAGCTGGAGGAGGGGATCGAGTGCTACCGGATCTTCCTGCGCGGACTACTGGACCTGACCGACAACTACGTCTCGGGCGCGTTGACGCCGCCCGAGCGGGTGGTCCGCTACGACGACGACGATCCGTACCTCGTCGTCGCCGCCGACAAGGGCACGGCGAGCTTCTCCGACATCGCCAACGAGGTCGGCGGGGAATACGGGTTCTGGCTCGGTGACGCGTTCGCGTCGGGTGGCAGCCACGGTTACGACCACAAGCAGATGGGGGTCACGGCCCGCGGCGCGTGGGAGTCAGTCAAGCGCCACTTCCGCGAGCTCGGGACCGATGTGCAGAGCGAACCGATCACGGTGGTCGGGATCGGCGACATGTCGGGGGATGTGTTCGGGAACGGGATGCTCTGCTCAAAGCACCTGCGGGTCGTCGCCGCCTTCAATCACCTGCACATCTTCCTGGACCCGAATCCGGATCCGGCGGTCAGCTACGCCGAGCGCCAGCGGCTGTTCGCGCTGCCGCGGTCGTCCTGGAGCGATTACGACCCCGACCTGATCTCGTCCGGTGGCGGTGTCTTCTCGCGCTCAGCCAAGGTGATCCCGCTGGCCGATGAGGTACGCGATGCGTTGGGCATCGAGGCCCGGCAGCTGACCCCGGCCGAGCTGATCCGCGAGCTGCTTCGGGCGCCGGTGGATCTGCTCTTCAACGGCGGGATCGGCACCTACGTGAAGGCACAGGACGAGCCGCAGGCCGCGGCCGGGGACAAGGCCAATGACGCGGTTCGCGTGGACGCAGCCGGGCTGCGCTGCCGCGTCGTCGCCGAAGGGGGCAACCTCGGCTTCACCCAGCGGGGCCGGATCGAGTTCGCGCTCCGCGGCGGTCCCGACGGCGAAGGGGGCCGGATCAACACCGACGCCATCGACAACGTGGCCGGCGTCAATTGTTCCGATCACGAAGTCAACATCAAGATCCTGCTCGGGGATGTGATGGCCGCGAGACTGCTCGATTACGACCAGCGCAATGCCCTGCTCGTGTCGATGACGGATGCCGTTGGCGAGCAGGTGCGGTACGCGAGCTACGTCCAGACCCAGGCCCTGAGCGTGGCCGACCACCAGGCCGTCTCGATGGCCAGCGTGCACGCTCGTCTGATCCGCCGGCTCGAGCAGGCCGGCCGCTTGGAGCGCGACCTCGAATACCTGCCCAGCGAGAAGACCGTCAGCGCCCGGCGCCCGGCGCAGAGGGGCCTCGTGTCACCCGAGCTGGCGACGTTGATGGCCCACGTGAAGATCCAGCTGTTCGAAATCATGCTCGCCTCCGACGTGCCCGAGGATCCCTACCTGGCCCACGATCTGGAGCGCTACTTCCCGCCCCCCCTGCCCGAGCGCTACGCCGAGCAGATGCGCGGTCATCGCCTGCGCCGCGAGATCATCGCGACGGTTGTCGCCAACCAGCTCGTCGACCGGGCCGGGACGACGTTCGTGTTCCGCCTCGCCGAAGAGACCGGAGCCGAGGTTCCCCAGCTGGCTCGGGGCTTCGCCGCCGCCCGGGAGATCTTTGCCATGCCCAGCTACTGGAAGGTCGTCGAAGGACTCGATAACCAAGTCGACGCCAGGACGCAGCTCGAGATGCTGATCGAGGGTCAGCGCCTGGTCGAGCGGGCCACCCGCTGGCTGGTCAGGGCGCATCCCGAGCCGATCGACATCGATGCCACCAGCCGACGCTTCCGGCGCGGTGCCGAGCAACTGGAGGACGCCCTTCCCGATGTCCTGGAGGGGATCGACCGCGAGGCCTTCGAGCGCCGGCGAGACGAGCTGACCGAGGCCAGCGTGCCTGCGGAGCTGGCCCGGCGGGTGGCGAGCATGCAGGCGCTGCTGTCGGTGTTCGACATCGTCGAGGAGGAAGAGGCGACCGGACAGCCACAGCCCCTGGTTGCGGAGGTCTATTTCGGGCTGGGAACGCTGCTCGGGCTGGATTGGATCCGGGATCGGATTCTCGAGCTGCCGCGGGCCGATCGCTGGCAGGC
>DASXHG010000122.1:0-3443 GCA_036488625.1 Solirubrobacteraceae bacterium
AAGAAGACCGGCACGTGGGTCCGGCCGCGCTGCGCGAGCTTGGCGAAGCTGGTCTGCGCGCCGTCGAAGGCCACCACTTCTCCGTCGACGGCGAAGCGCTGTTGGGGCTGGGCCTCCAGCGCGGCGGCGATTTCCGGGTAGCGGCCGTTGAGCGACTTGTCGTTGCGCGACAGAAGCTTGACCGCGCCACCGTCCCGGATGGCCACGCAGCGCACGCCATCGAGCTTGCGCTCGAAGATCCAGCCTTCGTCGCTGAACCGCTCCGGGGTGAGAACGGCCTTCATCACGTCGGCGTGCTTCGGAGCCGGGCTGGCCCGCAACAGCTTGCGCTCTGCGGCGGGGAGTGAGTCCAGCGAGTTGCGTGCCCCGGCCATCATCCGCCTCAGCCGGTAGCCACCTCGATGCGGAAGGCGTCGCGCTTGGTGTGCATGTCCCACAGGGTCGCGGCCAGGACCTCGGGATCCTTCTCCTTATCGCCGGGACTGATGCCGCCGCCGATCACCAGCTGAGCGACGTAAATTCCCTCCTCGCCGAGAACCTCGTGCAGCAGCTGGGCGTAGGCGCTCAGGCCCGCGAAGGCGACGCTCGTTCCCGTCAGGTGAGCGCGTGGGACCAGCGCGGTGCCTCCGTTGACGAACAGGACAGTCCCGCGGTCTTGACCGAGAAAGCGCATGCCGGGCACGACCTGGTGGACGGCGGCCACCGGGCCGTAGATCGAGAACTCGACCGGTCCGACAAGATCGGCTGGGGTGGTCTCGAGCACGGGTCGCATGAAGTCCTTCTGCGGCAGCGGGCTGTACTGCAGAACCTCAATTGGGCCGAGAGTCTCGTTGACCGCTTCAAGGGTCTTGGCCAGCGCGGCGGGGTTGCGCACGTCGGCCGAAAACCCCTTGGCCGGGATGCCCTCCCCGACGAGCTGCGCGGCCAGGCCGTAGGCTCGATCCTGGTTGCGGGAGATGAGGCCAACTGCGAAGCCCTCGGCGCCGAAGCGCCGCGCGACGGCTGCGCCGAGGCCCGGACCCGCGCCGACGATGGCGATCGTGGTCATGGTCCGGGAGTTTCCCGGTTGGCGGTCTGAGCAATCGGCGCGGGAGCCTCAGCGCACGTGCCGGGCATGGCCGCGGGCTCGCACGAGAAGAAGTCCCAGGGCGGGGACCCAGACGGCCAAGAGGATGAGGTCGTAATTGCCGTGATGACTCTTCAAGGCTACGAGCCCGGCGGCAGTCGACAGGCCGGCGATGATCGCCACCCAGCGTACGTTGCGGCGGTAGACCACACCACCCTCGGGAGTGCCGAGGTCCCGGAGGGTCCCGAGGCGGGCGAATTGGACCAGGATGGCCGCTGCGCAAGCGCACACTCCTCCGATGGCCGCGCCCGCGCCGCGTCCGCCCGCGCCGGACAGATGAGTGGTCAGAACCGATGCGATTGCCACCGCCTCCAGTGCCCAGGACAGCTTGAGCTTGCGGCTGGCGAGGATGATCGCGACCACGGATGGGCGGACGGCTGAATCCAGGACGGCGAGGAAAATGGCCGCGTACAAGACGGCGAGGACCAGAAACACGAGCGCGGCGGGGTCGGCGACCGCGCCGCGGGACGCGGCGAGGACCGTGCCGTAAGCGACCAGGAGGACGAACCTGGCCATGAACTTCACGATCGTGAACTCGGTGCTCTGACGGTTACCGTCGGTGTCCTCGCCGTCAGCCGCGGCCTGGGCGAAGGCATTGACGGCCTGCGCCAGCCCCCGGGGCGTGATCGTCCGGTGCCGCAGCGTCACGAGGTGATGGCGGGCAGTCGGCTGTCGTGGGTCCAGAGCCAGAGCCCGCTCGAACGCGCTCCGGGACTCCCTGAGCCGATGCTGATAGCGGGCGGCGACGCCGACGGCAACGTGGGGTTCGGCCTGATCTGGGGCGAGCCTGACCGCGTGCTCGGCGGCGAGCCGCGCGTCGTTGTAGGCCTGGTCGGCAAGCAGCGATTGACTGAGGGCTTGGTGGGTCCGCCAGTCCCGCGGGGCGAAGCGGACGGCAACGCGGGCGGCGGCGACGGCGTCGTGGCTTCGCCCCAGCCGGATCAGGGCGTAGGAGGCGAGACGGTGCGGAAGCTCGGAGTGGGGGGAGATCGAGCCGGCGGCGCGAGCCGCGGCCAGCGCAGCCTGATTGCGTCGCTGACCGAGCTGGGCTCTGGTCATGAGGCACCACGCCTTGGCGTTGCGGGGCTCGGTGGCGATCACGTAACCGGCGAAGCGCGCGGCCGGCTCGAAGTCCTCCTCCTCGAGCAGGGTGGCAATCGACTCGAGGCTGGCTGGCGAGGGATCGTCCCGGTTCATCTCGCGCCTGGTCAGGCCTGGTGCTAGCCGGTCCCGCCGCTCATGGCCTGATGAACGACGCCGATGCCGACCACGAGCACGATCAGAACAAGTCGGAGGAGGGCCACGTTGCCGATGCCGAGGGCGGGCTTGGAGCCCGACTCGCGCGCCGTCTGCCGCCGGGCCACGAAGACCAACAGCCGGGCGACGACCGCAGCGGCGATGGCAGCACCGGACAGCGTGACCCGCGCCGTGGGGGCGGCACCGGCGCCGAGCGCCAGCACGATGGCCACCGCTTCCAGGACGGCGGCGAACCGGAGCGTCGAGCGGCGGCCGACGAGCTCGGACAGGAATTGACGATCCTCTGGGGCAAGTCGGGTCACGAACACGGCGACGTAGAGCAGCGGAATCGCGAGCAGCAGGACGCTCACGCCGATGCCGCCGTGCCCCTGCATCCTGATGATCAGACCCGCGACGAGCGAGATCAGATAGGCGATCCGGGACAGGCTGCGTCCGACTCGTCGCTCGAGTCCCTCCTGGGCCTCGGAACGCACGGGGGCGTGGGTCACGGAGCCGCCCTGATCGGGGGTCGTACCGGTCATCCCCTTGGCCCTGGGGCGCGAGCCGAGGGCATCGAGGCGCGTCTGGGCGGCGGTGTTGCCGGGGTCAAGGGCCAGGGCACGGCGCAGCGAGTTCTCGGCCACGTCTCGCCGGCGCTGAGCCGCGGCGACGGCGCCCAGTCCGACATGGGTCTCGGCGCGCTTGGGCGCCAGCGCGACGGCGCGCTCGGCTGACGCCTGCGCCTCGTCGAGGGCATCCATGCTGAGCAGCGTCTGGCCGTAGAGATAATGGGTCGCCCAGTGGTTGGGGGCACGATCGATGGCGGCCTTCGCCGACGCGGCCGCCTCGTGGTTACGGCCGAGATTGCTGAGCGCCACCGAGGCCAGCCGATGCGGATATTCGGCCTCGGGCGCGACGGTACTGGCGGCTCGAGCCGCGGCCAAGGTCTGCTCATAACGACTCTGGGCCAGCAGGGACTGGGCCTTGAGCGCCCATGCCCGGCCGTTACGCGGATCTCTGGTGATGACCTGGCTGGCTACGCGGCCAGCCTCGGCGTGCCGGCCCAGCTCAAGCAGGGTCT
>DASXHG010000133.1:0-8342 GCA_036488625.1 Solirubrobacteraceae bacterium
TGACCTGCGACAAGACCGGTCCCGGCACCATCCCCCCGGCCGGCGGCGGCTCGGGCGCCGGCGGCAGTGGCGGGCATCGGCTGCCGCCGATCCGGATCGAGCTCCGTGACCTCGGGATTCACCACCGTCATCTACATGGGCTCCTGCTCGAACTGCGCACCTCGCACGGCACGCTGAAGGGGCTGGAGGTCGAGCTTCATCACGGTAAGCGGCGGCTGGCCCGCCATGCTCTGCACCGGCTATCGCACGCCGAACGACGAATCATCTTCCGCGTGCACGGGCGGGCACCCGGGCGCGGCCGTTACACGGTGGTCGTCCGCCGCGGTCACCGGACCCTGTTACGGCGGACCATCCACGTAGGCTGAGCCGGTCAACACGCGTTCGGCGATCCGTCCGCCACATAAGCGAACATGTGTTCGTGTTCGTCCTGGCCGAATCCACCCCGGCCCTCCGGCGGCGGGACTCTCAGTTGCTAAGTTCTGGCCTCCCCGCGGCTGTGGTGAAATTGGCAAACACGCGGCGTTCAGGTCGCCGTGCCCTAACGGGCTTGGAGGTTCGAGTCCTCTCAGCCGCATCGGAGTTCTAGGTTGCATGCATCCGCGAGTGATCGTTGATGCGGCCCTAGAGCTCGCCATGAGCGGCACCGCCGTGTCGGACATCGGCGCCAGGCTCGGCGTCCCCCGCCGGACCGTCGCGGATTGGATCAACGGTGCAATCCCGCACTCCGCGTCTCTGGAGACTGGTTCACAGCCCGACGGGCTCCGCCACCGGGCCGCACTCGGCAGGGAGTACGTCCACCTGCTGGGGCTCTATCTCGGCGACGGCTGCCTGTCTCGCCAGCCCCGGGATGTCTACAAGCTGCGGATCTTTCTCGATGCGAAATACCCGGCGATCATCGCCGGAGCCGGGAATGCGATCGAGGCGGTCGCCGATCGCAAGTGCGGGATGCTGCTTCGAGGGGGAACCTGTGTCGAGGTCTACTCCGGCTGGCGCGCCTGGCCCTCCCTGTTCCCTCAGCACGGCGCCGGCAAGAAGCATGAGCGCCTGATCGAGCTCGCCCCCTGGCAGGTAGACCTGGTCGCGCGCTGGCCCCACGAGCTTGTCAAAGGGCTCGTGCAATCGGATGGCTGCCGATTTCAAAACAGCGGGCGCGGAGGATGGTCAGCGCCGCGCTACGCGTTCAAGAACCGCTCCACCGATATCCATCGGATCTTCCGTGACGCCTGTGAGCGCGTGGGCGTGAGGTGGACTGCAGCTGGTGTCGACACGACGTACGTCTCGCGCCAGGCCGACGTCGCCATCCTGGACGAGTTCATCGGCCCGAAGCGATGATCCCGACGACCGCAGACCAGACGACCACGCATGCCTGGGGCGGGAGTCAGCCTCCGATCAGAGCCAGCCCTGCTCTTCGGCCAGCTTGACCGCCTCGCCGCGATTGCGGGCATCCAGCTTCTGCATGACCGAGGAAAGGTGGTTACGGACGGTGCCCGGCGATAGATAGAGAGCGGCGGCCAGCTCGGCGACGGTCGCGTGCTGACGCGACGCGGACAGGACCTCGTGCTCGCGCGGCGTCAGCGGGCACTCTCCCACCGATAGAGCGGCTGCGGCCAGCCCCGGATCGACGATGCGCTCGCCAGCCATCGCCCGGCGGATCGCGGACGCCAGCTCATCGGCGGGCGCGTCCTTGAGCAGGAAGCCTGAGGCGCCCCCCTCCATGGCTCGCCGTAGGTATCCCGGGCGGCCGAAGGTGGTCAGGATCAGTACCCGGCAGTCGGGTCGTGCGCCCCGCAGCCGCTCGGCTGCCTCCAGTCCGGTTGCGCCCGGCATTTCGATGTCGAGCAAGGCGACATCGGGCTCGGCCGCGTCGACGGCGGCGAGCACCTCGTCGCCGCGAGAGACCTGGGCCACGACCTCGATGTCGGCCTCGAGACCCAGGAGGCTGGCCAGGGCACCGCGGACCATGCCCTGGTCTTCGGCGATCAGGACTCGGATCACCGACTGCGCCCGGCCGAGGTTTCGGCCTTCGAGACACGGTCGCTCGAGGGATCCGCGTTGGAGGAACGGTCATCCGGACGCGAGGCCGGACTCGCGTCCGGTCTCGAAACTGGACCCGAAGCCGGACCCGATCCGGCCACCGGCACGACCACGGCGAGCCGGAAACCGCCCTCCGGCCGTGGACCCGCCTCGACGTGACCGCCCAGAGCCCGCGCGCGCTCGCCCAGGCCCGAGATGCCGTTCCCGGACGCCATCCGATCGCCGGACGCCATCGCATCCCCGGACGGCACCCCACCCGCGGACGCCACCCCTCTCCCCGACGCCCGCGCTCCGTCGTCGAGAACCTCGATGACGGCCTCGGTCTGCCCCGCCGTCAGCCGGACCGTGCACCGCTTCGCTCCGCTGTGGCGGATGACGTTGGTCGCCCCCTCACGGACTGTCCAGGCCAGGACGGCCTCGACCTCGGGCGCCAGGCTCACCTCGGGCCGGACCACGTCAGCATCGATCCCCACCGCCGACAGGGCCAGGCGGGCGCCCGCGAGCTCGCCGTCAAGGGTCGGCCGCCGGTAGCCGCTGACGGCCAGCCGGACCTCACCCAGGGCGTTTCGAGCCACGTCCTCGACCTCCTCGACCTCCTGCGCGGCTCGGTCGGGGTCAGAGGTGATCAGCTTGCCGGCCAGCTCGGCCTTCAGCGCGATCACCGACAGCGTGTGGCCGAGCAGATCGTGCAGGTCACGGGCAAACCGCGCGCGCTCCTCGGCGACCGCCACCCGGGCGAGCTCGGCGCGGGCCTGGAGCAGCTCGGCGTTGCGGATCCGCAGATCGCGCATCAGCACCATCAGCAGCCCGATACCGATCGTGCTGGCCCCGTAACCGAATGCGCCCCCGGCCCCTCCGCCGCCGACGGCGCTACAGACCGCGGCCAGGATGGCCAGTCCGACCGCCGACGGGAAGCTGTAGCGGGGAGGGACGATCACCGCTGCGCAGGCCGCGCAATACGTGAAGAGGAAGGCCCAGCTCGGACGGTCCAACAGCGTCAGCAGGATGGCGATGACCACCAGGCCGGCGCACACCGCATAGGTGAAAAGCGTTTGTCTGGCGCCGAAGGCGTGGAGGACCAGCCACACGTAGGCGGCCACGAACAGGGCGGCCCCGGCGATCGCCAGCACGTGGCCGACCACCGGCCCCGGGTTGGTGACGGCGTCAATCAGCGGGAAGACGATGAAGGCCAGCCAGATCAGGGCCGCGGGCAGGCCAAACCGTCCCCGTGGTCGGCCCTGCAGCCAGGGCGTCGGACGGCCATCCGGATCAGCGCCGTCCAGCGGGTCCGGACTGATGATCGAGCCGCGACCCAGGCCGGGGAACGCTTCCTCCGCCGGGCCGGGGAACGCATCCTCGGCCGGGCGGGCGCTGTCCCACGGCGCCGGACTCATACGACGTCGCCCGCCGGCTGGCGCAGGAACCTCACCATCAGCCAGATCCCGACCACCGTCCAGATGGCCAGCGTGCGCAGGTCGTGGCCGTCCAGCGCGGCCCCGACGACCCGCGGATCGAACACGTGCTGGAGACCGTCGGCGAGCGCCTTGATCGGGAAGATGTCGGCGATCGACTTCAGCGCGCTGGGCAGCGAGTCGGTCGGAAACCAGATGTTCGAGATGAAGGTCAGCGGGAGCACAACCAGGTTCACGACCACGGGCCCAGCCTCAGCGTTGGGGATGAACCGCGTGATGCCGATGCCGATCGTGGTGAACGCGGCCGTCCCCAGGAACAGGGTGAGCACCAGCCCTGGCAGCGCGCCGGCCCGAAAGTGAAGACCCCAGACGCCCGCGCCCAGCCCCAGCACGACGACGGTCATGGCGAGCATGATCAGGCAGGCCGAGAGGATCCGTGCGGTCACGTAAGCCCAGGTTGGGAGGGGCGTGCCCTGCATTCGCTTGAGGACGCCCTCGTCGCGAAGGATTGCGGTTGAGATCGCGAGGTTGACGAACGTCGTGGCGATCACACCGTAGGCCAGGATGCCGGGGATGAAGAAATCGTCGTAGGGAATGCCGCCGCGCGTCTTGAGCGTCTGACCCTTGTCGAGGCTGGCGAAGATGACCAGGAACATGATCGGGAACGCGAACGTGAAGATCCCGCGGCCCCGGTTGCGCCAGTAGGCACGCTGCTCGTAGCGGACCTGCCAGCCGACCAGGCCCAGGTCGCGCTGCCGGCTGGATCGGGGAACTCCGGCCGTTTGCGGGTCGCCCGACGGCGAAATGGTGCTCATGCCAGCGTCTCCTCAGGACTCGTGACTTCCGGCGGCGTGGAGCTGGTCAGCTCGAGGTAGATGTCCTCGAGCGTCGGCTGGGCGACGGAGAAGTGGCCGAGCTCGACGCCGTGCTCGAGCGCCCAGCCGGTCAGGAGGTTGGCGGCCTGGACCGCCTCCCGCGTGCGAACCAGGACACGGTCGCCCTCGATCGTGCAGTCAGCGGAAGGCAACTCCGGGACATCTCCGAATGACCATCCAGGGGGCAGGATGAAGCGGATCTCGGCCGGACGCAGATCCCGCCCGCCCAGTTCGTCGGGACGGCCGGTGGCGATGATCTCCCCCGCCCGCATGATCGCCACGCGGTCGGCGAGGTGCTGAGCCTCGTCCATGAAGTGGGTGGTCAGGAAGATGGTCTTGCCGAGCTCGCACAGCGACCGGATCGTCGACCAGGCATGACGCCGGGCGGCGGGATCAAAGCCGGTGGTCGGCTCGTCAAGGAAGATCAGCTCCGGCTCGCCGACCAGCGCCAGGGCGAGATCGAGCCGGCGCCGCTGACCACCGGACAGCTGCTTGGCCCGGGTGTCGCGCTTCTCGGTCAGCTCCACGAGGCCGAGCACCTCGTCGACGTCGCGGCGGCGCACGTAGTAGCGGCCGTACATCTCGACCAGCTCGGCCACGGTGAGGTCATTCTGGACGCCGCACTGCTGAAGGACGATGCCCACCCGCTCGCGCAGCTCGCGAGCTCCTTCAGCGGGATCGAAGCCCAACACCCTGACGTCTCCCCCGCTCCGGGTTCGGTACCCCTCGAGGATCTCGACGATGGTCGTCTTGCCCGCCCCGTTGGGACCGAGCAGGCAGAACACCTCGCCACGGGCGATCTCGAAGCTCACGCCTCGAACCGCCTTCACCTCGCCGTAGTCCTTGTGCAGGTCGTTGACTGCGATGGCGGGTCCGTCACTGTGTGTAGCGGCTGTGCTCATACCGAGCAGACTACGTTCGCAACACCGGCCGCGTAAGTGGCGCCCGGCGCAAATGCACCATGACGTTTGTCACCGTGCTACACGGTCCAGCTCTCCAGGACGCTCGTCTCGCGCTCGTGCCCGAGCACCCCGATCCCGGCCGCGGCCAATTTGAACCGCGCGCCCGCGCTGACGTCCATCTCGAGCCAACGCGCGGTCAGGACCCGCAGCACGTGCCCGTGGGCGAAGCACAGCCCGATGCCGTCGATCGCCGCAAAGCGGGCCAGGACCCGGTCGACCCGGGCCCCGATCTCATCCGGAGACTCGCCCCCGGGACAGCCGTCGCGCCACAGGTTCCAGTCCGGGTTGCGTTCCCAGATCTCGGGCGTGGTCAGCCCTTCGTACTCGCCGTAGTTCCACTCGACCAGGTCGGGGCACAGCTCGGCCACCTCGCCGAACCCAGCCCGCTCACAGGTTTCCCGAGCCCGCAGCAGGGGACTGCTGAAAACCAGCTCGAAGTCATAACCCTCCAACCGCGGCCGGAGCGCCGACGCCGCCTCCTTCCCCGCCTCGGTGAGCGGCAGATCGGTGTTGGAGGTGTGCTTTCCGCTCAGGCTCCACTCGGTCTGGCCGTGGCGAACGATGAACAGCCGCTCAGCCACCCCGAACCGCCCCCGCGGTCAAAGCCCCGAGGCCCGGCGCGCTCACGATCGCTCCTCAGACCGGGATCGGAACATCCAGATCCCCGCCGGTGCGCTCGATCGCCTGCACCTTGGCCCGCCTGCGCACGTGACGCTCCTCATTCGACAACTCCGCGCGCAGGAACGCGGTCACGATCTCGGCCGCCACCTCGACGCCGACCACGCGGCCGCCCAGACAGAGAACATTGACGTCGTCGTGCTCGACCGCCTGGTGGGCGGTGTAGGTGTCGTGGATCGTGGCCGCGCGCACGCCGCGGATCTTGCCCGCGGCGACGGAGACGCCGGCGCCCGAGCCGCAGACGATGATCCCGCGCTTGGCCTGGCCCGAGGCCACCGCCCGGCCGACCTCGAGCGCCTTGTCGGGGTAGTCGACCGGCTCCGGAGAATCGGTACCGAGATCGAGCACCTCATGGCCGTCGGCGACGATCAGCGGCAACAGACGCGTCCGGAGCACGAAGCCCGCGTGGTCAAAACCGCAGGCGACGATCACTGGCTGACCGTCGACGATGCCGCTACATCCCCATCGGAGGGCGGGTCCGACGAGCCGCCGAGCTCGTGATGAGCCAAGAGCGCGGCTCCGAGGACGCCGGAGCGCACACCGTGGCGGGCGAGACGGATCCGCGTCTTCGAACCCAGGCCGGGCAGCACGTATCCGGCGGAGATCCGGCGGGCCGGCTCGAGCAGCAAATCGCCTGCCCGGGCCGCGCCGCCCCCGATGACGACCTCCTCCGGGTCAAAGGTGTTGATGGCGTTGGCGATCCCGATCCCCAGGCGCTCCCCCCACATCTCGACCGTGGCGGCGGCCATCTCATCCCCGTCGCGGGCCGCCTGCACGGCCTGCTCGCCGGTGACCTTTCCGTCCGCCCCCCGCATCGTGGCCAGCTGCGAATTCGGCTCAGCCTCAGCGCATTCGGTGGCCAGACGGTCGAGCGCGAGCCCGGCGGCCGCGTACTCCAGCGAGCCTATCTGGGGAAAGTCCCCGGGGTCGGGGATGTGACCGTCCAGGCGGGTTCCGATCAGGGTATGGCCGAGCTCGCCGGCCCCGCCCGTCGCCCCGCGGTAGATGCGCCCGTTGAGGACCAGTCCGCCGCCGACGCCGGTGCCGACGGTGATCATGACCAGATCCCGGGCGATCATCTTCAGGTTCTCGTCGTGCGCCTCGGCCAGCGCCGCGACCGTGGCGTCGTTGTCGACGAATACCGGCACGCCGATCCGCTCACCCAGGACATCACGGAGGGCAACGTCGGCCAGCGGGATGTTGGCGGAAGAGATGACGCGGCCGGTAGCGAACTCGACCACCGACGGTACGCCGATTCCCACACCCCGAAGATCGTCGCCCCGGGCCTGCTCGATCATCGCCGCGAGCTGCTCGATCAGCGCGTCGGAATCCTGGTCGGCCGTCGGCTGCAGGACCGACTCGCCAAGCTTTCCGCCCGACAGACTGGCCAATGCGACCTTGGTCCCGCCGAGATCGACGCCGATGACCTCGCTCATCGACTCAGTTCCGCCGCTGCCGCCGAGTCGGCGAGCACGATCAGATCCTCGGCATAAGCCGGCAGCAGTGAACTCGGTACATGCGGATCGGGCCGGGCCTCGGGCCCAAACGCCTTGGCCAGCGCGTCGGCCTTGGACTCGCCGGCGGCCAGCAGGACCACCTGACGACTCGCGGCCAGAGCTGGAAAGGTCAGGCTGACGCGGGATACAAACGGCTCCAGGCCGGCCTCGGGCACGCCCACCACCAGCCGGTCGCTCACCGACAGCGAGTCCTGGTCTGGGAACAGCGACGCGGTGTGTCCATCGGAGCCGATCCCGAGCAGGACCAGGTCCATCCGCGGCGGACCGGCGGCGCGCAGCTCGCGCTCGTAGTCCTCGGCCCCCGCCTCGGGTCCGAGCTCCCCCCGGATCCTGTGCACCGCGGGCGCGTCAGACAGAGAGGCCAGCGGATCAAGCAGCGACTCCTTGATCATGCGGTAGTTGGAGCGCTCGTCATCGGGCTCCACGCAGCGCTCATCGCCGAGCCAGAAGGTGGTCCGGGACACGTCGAGGCCGACCTTCGCGACGGCGTCGACGAAGCTCCCGTAGGCCGCCTTGGGCGTCGAGCCGCCCGCCAGCACGATGTGGCCGCCGCCGATCGCCGCGCTGACCATCAACGCCGCGCACGCGCGGGCCGGGTCCTCGAGCACCTCCAGATCAGCAGTCACGATCGCCTTTCCTTTTCACGCTCACGACGGTCCCGGCTAAGACGGGCAGAACTCGCGCGCCGCCCACAGTGCGGCAGGGTATGTCGGATCGCGCAGGAGCGCCTGCCGGACGCCCTCGCCGAGGATCCCACCCTCGCCCCGCGAGGCGCCGAGGATCTTCCAGTTGCGCGTCTCGCCTTCGGTGTTGACCTCCTCGGCGTCGAGTCCGCCGCGGCCGCGGGACAGCGACAGCGACAGC
>DASXHG010000154.1:0-1905 GCA_036488625.1 Solirubrobacteraceae bacterium
GCGCAGGGCGTCGTCTTCAACGCCCACTACCTGGCCTATGTCGACGACACGATCAGCGCCATGTGGCGGACGGCGTTCGGCAGCTATCAGGTGATGCTCGACCGCGGGGTGGACATCGTGGTCGCCGAGGCGCAGCTGCGCTTCCTCGACCCGGCGCGCTTTGACGAGGAAATCGAGATCGAGACCGCGGTCACCCATCTGGGGACGACCAGCATGCGCACGCTGTACCGATTCCTACGCGACGGGAAGCTCCTGCTCGCCGCCACGCTGCGCCACGTGTTCGTGGCTGCGGGGACGTCAAGCAAGACACCAATTCCGGATTGGGCGCGGGCGGGGCTCGAGCAGTGGCTCATGCCCGAGCTCGACGGCGGCATCATCTCCGAGCTGACCCGCGACTAGATCCTCCGCCGGGACGCCGGCGCAGCTTCGGCGCTTAGTCCTCTTTCTCAGGTTTGGGCTGGCCCTGGGGCCAGACACCGACCAGGTGATGAAACAGCCGGGCAAACAGGTGATCCACCGTCGCCCGTGTTCCTGACATGACGCCGGCTTGCAAAGCCTGGCCGCCGACAATCTTGGGGAGGCTCCCGTCGCTCCCCGGCTTGGGCGGGGGCGCGTCGTCGATTCGGGTCCAGATGCTGCGGAAGACCGAGCGGCCGAGGCGGCTGGCGATCAGCCCGGCGATGATCGCGAACGGCTTGTAGATCAGCTTCATGGCCCGGAGCCTAACCGGTGTGCCAAGTGGCAAACCGAACCTTCGCGTCGCCCGGCGCCGGTCCAATCGAGAGGTCTGCGCCGCGTGTCCAGAGGTCGGGACGTCCAACCCATCCATATGGCGATGGAAAACGACCGGCCATCGTGACTAAATAACGGGCATCGAGTCGCCGAAGGAAGGGTGAACGAAATGCTCGAGGAAGGTCAAAACCGACCCGACGACAGCCGGGCAGAGGATCTGCTCCGGCGAGCGTTGCTCGATGACCAGGCGGCCGTCGCCGTCTCCCTGCGGGTTGAGGGCCTGCCGCTTTCCGATGCGGTCACGGTCATCTTCCACGGCCGCCGGGATCTGGGCACGCTCCAGACCTACGTCGCGCGGGGCAGCCGGGGCGCCGGCGCCACCGTGTCGGCCAGCGAGCTTCTGCGCGTCCCGTGCGACCTTGATCTGGCCGACGCCGAAGACCGCGAGGCGGCCGAGGTTCTCTACGTGGAGCAGGCGACAGCGCTGCGCGACGCGCTCGTCGGTGCCGACACGGTGCTCGGAGTCTGGCGCGAGCCGCTGGGGGAGATGGTCGGCGGCAGCGTTGCCGTCGATCACTCGGTTGAGCTTTCGGTTCGCCTGCCCGCGCACCGGTTGCTGCCCACAGCGCTCGTCGTCGACGAATCGCACATCGTGGTCACGCCTGTGTGCAGCGCGCGGACTCTGGCCAATGGGCGACCGCCGATGGGGATCGCCCTGATCCAGCAGGACCTGAGTCGCGTCTACGCGCTGGCCGATGATCCCGAGCGCTGCGTTGAGGACTTCCTCGAGGTGGCCTCCGAGCACGCGCTGGCCCTGGCCGAGCGCCTGCAGCATCAGGAGGCCTCTGTGCAGCGCTTCCTCGAGCTAAGCGAGTAACTCCGCGGGCCCGGACGCACCCGGGCGCCCTCCCACGAGCCGGGACGGCTACCGTGCCCGCGGATGCGCCGCCTCACGCTGATCGGACTCATCGTCGTCGGCGTGGCCGTCTTCTTGGTCATCAGTGCGCTGCTGGCCCGAGCGCTCAGCGTCGGCGGGGCCGAGGACAGCGCGCTCACATCTCTGGTCCGGGCTGAGGCCCGGGGTGATCAGGCGGCGGTCATCGCCGAGATCTCGGACTGCGCGCGCCAGCCCGCCTGCCAGGCGCGCGCCGCTCAGAACGTGGCCGCTCTGAA
>DASXHG010000180.1:0-5916 GCA_036488625.1 Solirubrobacteraceae bacterium
CGGCCTGTCGGCGGCGCTGCCCGGGGTCGTCGCCGCCCACACCGAGCTGCCCGTGATCGGCGTGCCGCTGACCAGCCGCACGTCCGTGGCCGGCGGGCTCGACGCGCTGCTCTCGATCAGTCAGATGCCTCCGGGTGTGCCGGTGGCCTGCGTGGGTGTCGACAACGCCCGTAACGCGGCCGTGCTGGCCGCGCGCATCCTCGACGCCTGACCGCCGGTCTCAGGCGGCGGCCGTGAGGCGACGCCGTCGCCCCGGAACCGACAACGCCGGCGCGGCCAGGCCGAGCAAGCCGGCCAGGAAGCCGACGGCGCCCCAGGCGATGCCGGGTGGCGCGTAGGCGAAGCTGACCGAGTGGCGACCGGCGGGGACGCGAACGGATTGGAACAGTCTCTGGCTGGGATTGATCGTCGCGGGGGCTCCGTCCACCTGAGCGCTCCAACCGGGTAGGTCGGTTTCGCGGCGGACCAGCGTGGTCGCCCGGGGGCAGGTGATGATCGCCTGCTGGCGCTCGCTCGAGCGGATCGCGCAGCCGGGGGCGGTGAAGTACGGCGCGGCGCCCGTGAGGTGGTAGATCCAGGCGGTGGGGGTCTTGGCCGCGAGCTGGAAGCCGGCCGGGCTCTGACCGAGTGCCTGGCCCGACGGGGTCAGGACGTAGCTGACGCCGAGCTGGCGGTAGCCGGACAGGTTGCGCAGCAGTTCAGCCGCGGTCGAGGGGGCAAACGGATTGCGGCTGCCGCCGGTGTTGCCGACGAAGACGGTCGGGTTGACGTACTGGTCGAGGTGATGGGTGATGTAGTCGGCGTAGGTCTGGGGGATGGGAAGGTCGTTGATGTCGGCCTCGGCGACCCCGTAGTAGGAGCCGTAGTTGGGTTGCAGCGGCCCGAGCGTGAAGAAGCGCCCCTCGCCGAGGTGGCGGCTGAGGAACGCCGCCGGGCCGGAGTCGACGTGGACGTGGCGGGGGGCCGCGAGCTGGGGAGCGGCGAACAGGACGAGCGCGTCGACGGCAAGTACCGCGCACAGCAGCCGCCCGCGAAGCGCCGGTTGCCGGAACCGGCTCGCGACGGCGAGGGCGATCACGACCAGGGCTCCCCAGGCCACGGCGAGCGCATAGTAGGGGCGGCTGGCGTACTTCGCGCCCAGGGTGTCGGCCAGATGGCGCGCGCCGAGGGCACCGGCGGCGACAACGATCAGCATCACCCCGGCCGCCCACAGCGCGCGCCGGCGGTGCGCGGGGACGCGCACGAGGTCGTCGAGCCCGAGGCCGGCGAGCACGATCACCGCGAGCTCGAGAGCCGGCGTGGCGTAGCGGAAGAAGGCGATCCGGGTCATCCCGGGGGCCCAGCCGAGGACGTGCCCGAGCAGCGGCACCTGGCCGTACATCCGGGCGAACACGAGCAGGATCCAGCCGGTCAGGACCAGACGCAGGCCCCGGCGCCCGCGCGAGAACGCGCCGAGCCCGGCCAGCATCAGCAGCGCGGTCGAGAGATAGCCGCCGAGGACCACCCAGACGCTGGTCAGCTGTGCCGACGGGCCGGTGAACTCGGTCAGCGGTCCGAAGATGTAGGGCATCACCAGCATCGGTAGCCCGTTGGCGGGGATGTGGGCCGATCCATAGATGCTCGACCCGTGCGTGCTCAGATCACCGTGGTTGAAGTAGTCGATCGTGGCCACGCCGATCGGCGCCGCGAGCAGCGCCCCGACGAGGGCACCGGCGAGGCCCTTGACCAGCAGCCGCCGGCGGTCCGGACCGCTGACCGTCCCGCAGCGCCAGGCAAACCAGACCACGCCCAGCAGCGCGTCGATGTAGGCCGTCTCGGGAAAGCCGGCGTAGACCGATAGTGCTCCGGCCACGGCGATCAGCCACCACCCGCCACGGCGACCCTCGAGGGCGGCCTCCCGCGCGTGCTCGATGCCGAGCAGGAGCAGGGGCAGCAGGGCGACCGGATTGACCGGGGCGTGGGCGAACCAGGCGAAGGTCCCGTTCAGCCCGAAGGCGATCCCGGCCGCCACCGCCGCCCAGCGCGACACCTCGAGCCGGCGCAGGAGCGCGAACGTGGCCAGGCCGGCCACGAGCTCGAACAGGATGTGCTCGTAGAGCTGCCCGTTGCCGAGCGCGGTGAGCAGGGTGGGCGGAAACAGCGCCGCGGACTGCATCTCACCGGCCAGCGGTGCTCCGCTGCCCTCATAGGGATTCCACCACGGCAGGCTCAGGTGGATGAGATCGAGGGCGGCCCGGTGGCCGAGGGCTTGCGAGACAAAGCCGTTGTTGGGATCCAGCGTCGGCTGACCCCCCGTCGCCGGCCCGGCGAACGAGGACACCAGATCACCGCGCGGGCCCAGCGGGTTGGCGGTGAAGGCCCCCGATAAGAAGGGGAGGTTGGCCACCACGACCACGGCCGCGATCAGCAGCATCGCGGCGCGGTCGGGCGGGATCCTGCTCAGCGCACGCGAGACCGCCACGGGCGCATGATGTCTAAAGCCCGGGACGCGGGCGGCGAGGCCCGGCTATGCGGCCGGCGCGCAGGGGTCGGCGTCGACGGACTGGGCGAGGTCCTGGATGTACTGGGCGATGACCGCGGCCGCGGTACGCTGAAGGCGGGTAGCCTCGCGCGGCTTGGCCTGAGGCTGGGTCTCGTTTCTCATAAGGTTCCCTTTGATCCTCCGTTGTACGACGAGCATCGTACAATAGCGGAAAGGTTCGACGAGCTTCGTACAATTGGTACAGATGTCAGTCACCACCGAATCGATCAGCCATCCGGCGTGCAGCGAGATTGAGCTCAGCGCCGTGCTGCACGCGCTGAGCGACCCCGTGCGCCTGATGATCGTCGCCGAGCTGGCCAAGGGCGAAGGCGAGTACACCTGCGGGAGCTTCTCGCTGCCGGTGACCAAGTCCACGTGTACGCACCACTTCAAGGTCCTGCGCGAGGCCGGTGTCATCCAGCAACGCCAGCAGGGCACGACCCGCCTCAATAGCCTGCGCCGCGAAGACCTCGACGCGCGCTTCCCGGGTCTGCTGGGGACGATCCTCAAGGCCGCGCCGAACTCCGTCGCTGTCGCCGCCGAAACCGCTTGACCCGTCCTAGCCTCGCGCGGTGATCGCTCGCTACACCCGAGCCGAGCTGGGTGCGGTCTGGTCTGATCAGGCCCGCTTCGAGGCTCTGCGCCAGGTCGAGGTCGCCGCCTGCGAGGAGATGGACGGGCCGACCCCCGAGGAGCTCGAGGCGATCCGTGCCGCGAGCTTCACCGTCGAGGCGATCGACGAACGCGAGAAGCTGACCGACCACGATGTGGCCGCGTTCGTCGACGTCCTGGCCGACTCGGCCGGCCCGCCGGGGCGCTGGATTCACTACGGGCTTACTTCGAGCGACGTGCTCGACACCGGGCTGGCCCTGCAGCTCAAGCGCGTGGCCGAGCTCGTTCTCCCCGACTCGCAACGGCTGGTTGCGGTCCTCGCCGACCGAGCTCGGGAGCACGTCGAGACGCTGTGCGCCGGGCGCACGCACGGCATCCACGCCGAGCCGACCACGTTTGGCATCAAGCTGGCCGGCTTCGCGTTCGAGGCCGCCCGCAACGCCGAGCGTCTGCAGCGCGCCTTCGCTCAGGCCACCGTCGGCGCCATCTCGGGTGCGGTGGGCACCTACTCGGCGACCTCACCCGACTTCGAGGCCCGCGTGCTGGAGCGGCTCGGACTGACCGCCGAACCGGTCTCGACGCAGGTGGTGGCGCGCGACCGCCACGCCGAGCTGCTCTCAGCGATCGCACTGGCCGGAGCCGGCATGGAGCGCTTTGCCACCGAGCTACGCCATCTGGCGCGCACCGAGGTCTCGGAGGTCCGCGAGCCGTTCGGCTCGGGCCAGAAGGGCTCCAGCGCGATGCCGCACAAGCGCAACCCGATCAAGTCCGAGCAGATCGCGGGCCTGGCCCGCGTGCTGCGCGGCAACGCCCAGGCGGCGCTCGAAGACGTCGCCCTCTGGCACGAGCGCGACATCTCCCACTCGTCGGTGGAGCGCGTGATCCTGCCCGACTCGACGATCCTGCTCGACCACATGCAGCGGCGGACGATCAAGCTCGTCGAGGGCATGGTCGTGGATCCCCGGAGGATGCTTGAGAACCTCGAGCTGACCCAGGGGGGGCTGTTCTCGCAGCGCCTGCTCCTGGCCCTCGTCGGACAGGGCCAGACCCGCGATGAGGCCTACCGCACCGTCCAGCGCCTGGCCCAGCGCGCGCTCGATGAGCGCACCCCGCTGCGTGAACTCCTGACCGATGACCCGGCCGGCGCCGGCCTCGACCTCGATGCCGTGTTCGACTACGCCCCGTTCATCGTTCACGCCGACGAGATCGTCGGTCGCCTGGCCCAGATCGCGTAGGAGTTCCTCGCCCGCCGAGCTCAAATTCGGCGTGCTGGGCGACGGCGAGTCGTCATAACCAGCCGCTAGCATCGGCCCCGATGACCGCCTTGGACGACCTCACCCTGCTCGCCTCGGGCAAGGTGCGCGAGATCTATGACCTCGGTGACGAACTGCTGCTCGTCGCCTCGGATCGGATCTCCACCTACGACGTGGTGCACCCAAATCCGATTCCGGACAAGGGCTCGGTCCTCACCGGTCTCTCCACGTTCTGGTTTGAGCGCACGGCGGGGATCCTGCCCAACCACCTGTTGTCGGTGACCGACGGTGTGCCCGATGAGGCCCGCGGCCGCGCGATGGTGGTCAAGCGACTGAAGATGCTGCCGGTGGAGTGCGTGGTCCGCGGCTACATCACCGGTTCGGGCTGGAAGGACTACCAGGCGACCGGGTCGGTCTCGGGCCTGAAGCTGCCGGCCGGACTGCGCGAGTCAGACCAGCTGCCCGAGCCCCTGTTCACGCCCTCGACCAAGGCCGAGGTCGGCCACGACGAGGCGATCGACTTCGACGGCGCCGCCGAGTTGATCGGTGATCGTGAGCTGGCCGAGCGGGTCCGCGAGGTCTCGTTGGCTCTGTATCAGCACGCCGCGGATCACGCCCGCGCCAACGGCATCATTCTCGCCGACACGAAGTTCGAGCTCGGTCTCGACGCCGACGGCAACCTGACCATCGGCGATGAGATGTGCACGCCCGACTCGTCTCGCTTCTGGCCGGCCGACGGCTACGAGCCCGGTCACGGTCAGCCCAGCTTCGACAAGCAGTTCGTGCGCGACTGGGCCTCCTCGACCGGCTGGGACCGCAACCCGCCCGCACCGGAGATCCCCGACGACGTGGTCGCGCGCACGCGCGAGAAGTACATCGAGGCCTACGAGCGCATCACCGGCGAGTCGTTTGACGCCTGGCGCCGCCGAACCGGTTCGGGATCGCAGTAGCCATGCGTGCTCGCGTGCTCGTCAAGCCCAAGGCCGGGATCCTCGATCCCCAAGGGCAGGCGGTCCAACGCGCGCTCCCAGCACTCGGCTTCGATGGCGTGCGCAATGTCCACGTCGGCCGGCTGGTCGAGCTCGACGTCGAGGATCCGGCGCGACTGCCGGAGATGTGTGAGCGCCTGCTGACCAATCCGCTGATCGAGGATTACGAGATCATCGAGGTCGGCGGGCGGGCGGGCTTCGCGTCCGCATGAAGTTCGGGGTCGTCCGCTTCCCCGGCTCCTGCGACGAGGTTGACGCCCAGCTGGCCTGCGCTCGTGTCGGCGAGGCCGTGATCCTGTGGCACGGCGATCGGGATCTGCAGGGTGTCGACGCCGTCGTGGTCCCCGGAGGCTTCTCTTACGGCGACTACCTCAGGGTCGGGGCGATCGCCCGCTTTGCTCCCGTGATGGGCGAGGTGGCCGAGTTCGCCCGCGCCGGCGGCCTGGTGCTCGGGATCTGCAACGGGTTCCAGGTCCTGTGCGAGGCGGGGCTGCTGCCGGGGGCGCTGCTGCCCAACACCTCGCTGCGCTTCATCTTCCGC